>CBFCZJ010000136.1:0-8793 GCA_965602445.1 uncultured Desulfobacterales bacterium
CGGCCGACGGCTCCACCGCCGCCCTGGCCGCCGCCCACTTCGTGGAAACCAAAAAAAGCGCCGAGTCCTGCGAACTGCCCGCAGAATTGGGTTGATGGGTCAATACGAAACAAATCCTAAGGCGTATCCCTTCCTCTCCCTCCCGTCCAACAAGCCCACTATAGATTGACATTTTCTGTTGACTTTACACCATATATTGGTATACCTCCGGAGCAGTCGACATCCTCCAACGGTGCCGATGCCCGTAGATTCGCACCCGATGAATGGTAACCTTCCGACTCCGCTATGATGGATCGCAGCCCTTCCGAGGCAAAAAACGTCGGATTCATCTCCACCCGCTTTTCCGGAACGGACGGCGTCTCTCTGGAATCGTGCAAGTGGGCGCAGGTGCTGGAAGAAAACGGCTTTCGATGCTTCTGGTTCGCCGGGGAGGCCGACCGGGAGCCGATGCGAAGCTTCGTCGTTTCCGAAGCGCATTTTCATCACGAAAAAAACCGTTGGATCAACGAACAGATTCTGGGGACCAAGCGCCGCACACCGCTGGTCACCCGAACCATCCACGAACTTCGCTCCCAACTCAAAACCCAGATCCACCGGTTCATCGAACGGTTCGGGATCGACCTGATCGTGGCCGAAAACGTGCTCACCATCCCGATGCACGTTCCCCTGGGGCTGGCCCTTACCGAAGCCATCGCCGAAACCCGCCTCCCCGCAATCTCCCACAACCACGATTTTTACTGGGAGCGGGTCCGCTACTCGGTCAATGCCGTGGGCGATTATCTGCGAATGGCCTTTCCGCCGAACCTTCCCAACATCCGGCACGTCGTCATCAATTCCGAAGCCCAGGAACAGCTTGCCCTGCGAACCGGGATCGCCTCGATCATCGTCCCCAATGTGCTCGACTTCGATCATCCGCCGCCCCCCAACCCAAGCGGCGTCCACCGCTTTCGAGAAGCGATCGGGCTGCAAGAAGACGATCGGATGATTTTGCAGCCGACACGGATCATTCGCCGAAAGGGGATCGAGCATGCCATCGAACTGGTCAAAGCCCTGAATGATCCGAGAAACAAGCTGGTGATCTCCCACGAAGCCGGAGACGAAGGGTTCGAATACGCCGAATGGCTGCAGGACCATGCCCGGGAGCACGCTGTCGATCTGCGGTTCGTTCACCAGCGTATTGCCGATCCCTGGACGAAAACCGGTGAAACCGCCTGTCCCTGCACCCTCTGGGACGTCTACCCATATGCCGATTTCATCACCTATCCCAGCCTCTATGAAGGTTTCGGAAATGCCTTTTTAGAAGCGGTCTATTTCAAGAAGCCGATGCTGATCAACCGCTATTCCACCTTCGTCCGGGATATCGAACCCCTCGGCTTCGACCTGATCGTCATGGACGGCTATCTGTCCAAAACGATCGCCGCCCGGGTCAAGACGGTACTGGAAAACCCCGCACGGCGGGACGCCATGGTCGGGCAGAACTATGCCGTGGCGGCACGGCACTATTCCTACGGCGTTTTGACCGATCAGCTCGGCGCCATACTCCGACAGTTTTTCGGGACCTCCGTGCGGCTGTCTCCCCCCCAGCGGATGCAGCTCGCAACAGACCGCCAGCCCGAACCGGAGAGCCTGGGCCGACGCTGCCACAAGGCGGAGCCATTGCCGGCGGCGAACGCCGCTTTCCCCCGATAGTCCCTTGCCCCCAACGACCTTTCTTTCTTGACGCCGGCGCCGGGGATAGATACCTTGATCGCCAGCGATCCAAACATCCCAACAGAGGAAATGAACCAATGCAGAAATCGACCCCATTGGATATCTTGAAAAGCGCCATCTTGCTGGAACGGCGGGGAAACGCATTTTATCAGAAAGTGGCCGACTCGACTGAAAGCCCGGCGGTGAGGGACTTTTTCGCCATGATGGCCGAAGAAGAAATGAGGCACATCCAAGTGCTCTCCGAGCAGGCAAAGCACTTTCAGGAAACCGGCAGCTTTTCCCGCTCCACCGCGAAGGATGACGAGGGCAGCCAGGTTGCCTCCCGGGTGCTGTCCCAGGGCCTCAAGGAGCAGATCGCCGCCGCGGGGTTCGAGGCAGCGGCGGTCTCCGCGGCCATGGCCATGGAAAAGCGCTCGATCCGCCTTTATTCGGACCGGGCTGACGCCGCAGAAGACCCGGAAGAAAAAGCACTATACCGGTGGCTGGCCGACTGGGAAAGCGAGCATCTGCAATTTCTGGCGGAAATCGATCGGGAGGTGACCGAAAAGGTGTGGTTCGACAACAGCTTCTGGCCCTTTTAGAACACTCAATTTAGGTCTCTATCTGATATACGGCCGGTCGTCTTTCAGAAAAAGAGGCTCGCTCCGGAAAGCGCTGCGCCGGTCCTGGCCGATCATCTTTCGCAGCCCTTCCTCGCTTCGACGGTCCCGGCCGCTTCGACGGTCCCAGCCGCAGCGCCGCTCGCCGCTGCGGCGATCTTGAAAATCGATCTGCAGGCTTCGCTGCCGCCGGTCCAGCCCGTGCCTTCTTCCTCCGTTGTCCGATTTTTCGATCATCGCGGACCTCCCCTTCAGAACGCCGGCGCTTTTTGCGCCTTCGGCTAGATCACATGATAATACCTCGGATAGATTTTCCTGGAACATTCCGGACAGAGGCTAAGGCAGAAGCCGGCCGGCTCGGTTTCCGGATCCTTCCTGTTTTCCAAAAATAACCATCGGCCCCTTTCCGTGCAAACCTTTTTGCAGACAGTGCAATAATAAACTGTTTTTCCCGGAGACTTAGGTTCCATGGTGTCTGCATCGACTGATGGGAAATCGGAGCGGGAAAACTGGGGGCGGAACGGTTGGGGTCAACCGCCCCGCCCCCTCGATCGCAGGAAATGCAAAGGCACCAATGGAGGAAGGCTTGATTTCATTTCCTGCACGATTATGGATAGCCGGCAAAGAGGCGAATCTCAATACCAATAATGTAATGAGGGAACACTTATGAAAAATAAGTGCTTCATAGAAAAACGGGTCTATGTACGAATCTAAGGTCGAAATGAGGGCAAAGGGGTATCTTCCCGGAAAACGCGAAGAACCCGGAGCCAAGCGGCCGTAGAAAAATGACTTCTATTCAAAATTCAAGAGGTGGGTTCTCAGGTTTGCCTTTTTGCCTGCGATGCCGAGTTTTTTCCGGATGCTGAGGCGATGCACCTCTACGGTTTTTGGGGAAACGCCCAGCTGAGCGCCGATATCCTTGGAGCGGTAACCTTGCCGGACCAGATGGGCCACCTGGATTTCCGCCGGGGTGAGACGGAAAAAAGGAGACTTCAGCGTCCGGGCAAAGGGAGAGATGATCTTTTGAAGATTGCTCTTGACGATATCGAGGTGGACCTTGGCCGAGGGATCTTCGAGATGAAACCCGATTTTGTCCAGATGCGGCAGAATCAGATCGTTGATGTTGGCCAGCACCTTCGACTCCAACCGACGCTGGTCCTCTTCCCGTTTTTTGAGCAGCACCCGCAGGGCGATGTTGACATCATGCCCTTTTTTCGACTCGATCTCAAGCTGCCGCTCACGCTCTGCGAGCCTGCGCTCGATCCGCTTCCGTTCCGAAATGTCGATCATGATGCCGTTGACGTACCGCAGGACGCCGTCCGCATCCCGAACCCCGGTGGACACCGCGTGGATCCATCGAGGTTCGTCGGCTTCCGGAGGCATGATGCGCAGGACCTCGTCAAATTGGCAGGTGTCAAACGCGGCCCGGTTGGCGGCGACGATCCGCTCCCGGTCTTCCGGGTGAAGATGGGCAAACCAGGCGTCGAAGGACATCGGTTCGACCACCCCCATCAGGTCCCGAACCGACGGACTCACGAACAAGACCCGAAGGCCGTGCACTGCCGAGGGATCGATCCGGAGCCGGTAGACGACGAAGTTTTTGGCCGACTCGAGGATGGAACGAAGATGCTCTTCACTTTCCCGAAGGGCTTCTTCGGCCTTGAGACGGGAGATCACACCGCCGATTTGTGCGCTGACCCCTTCCAGTGCGGCCAGATCGCCCGCCGAAATCCGGACCGGCGCATGGGCGCCGAGATTGATGCAGCCCAGAAGCTGTTTTTCGTGCTGAAACGGAATGCTGCAGAAACTGTGAAGCCCCTCGGCCAAAAGATCCTCGACCATGGGCATGTCTGGATCAAGGGTATGAAAAACCCGGATTCGGCCCTGCTTCATGATTCCGGCCGGCTCGGAATCCACCGGATACCGTGAGACGGCCCGGACGAAGGGATCTTTCAGCCCTTTGTGCATGGCCAGGACATAATCTCCGGTGGCCGCATCGACCAGGTAGATCCCTCCGGAATCCAGCGAAGCGATCTCGATGGCGCTGCGGAGGCAAAGGTCAAGTCCGCTGTAAAGATCCCGCACGGAGCCTAAGGAAATGGCCAGTTTTCGCTGGACGCGAAGCCGGTTTTCCTTTTCTTTCCGGGCCGTGATGTCCCGTGTGACCTCCGAAAATCCGACAATTCGACCTCCGATCCGGACGGGGTGGAAATGGATTTCAAAGGTGTGCCGCGTACCGTCCGGAAAGGTGTGGCAATATTCTGCCGTGAACTGTTCGCCGTTTAGCACCCGCCGGTGAAGACCGTCCCACCAGCGCTTTTCCGCCGCCGGAAGAAGCTGGTGCGGTTGAATCCCCGGGGCCATCCGCAGTCCGAGCGCTTCGTCCATGACCCTGGCATAATTGGAATTGAAAAAAATGGGCCGGCCGGTCCGATCACTGAATAAAATGCACGCATCCGTGTTTTCCAGCAAGGCGAGCAAATTGGCGCGGAGGGTTGTCAGTTCTGCGCTGTCAGGGCCTGAATCCGTGAACGCCTTGACGGTCACGCCCGCTACCCGGTCTATCCATCGCCGTTCTTCTTTTTCCTTGTCCATGGAGGGCCGGCTCCGGTTGTAAGGAAATTGCGGGGGCAACGGTCGGTGCGAGGCCCTTTTTTTCAGCCATGCGCCCCTGCCGCCGGATTCAGGAGCTTTCCGTTTCCTTCCGTTTCAGCCAGAAATCGAAAGACCGACCCGGAACGAAGATGTCCATCCCGATGCTGGGCGTATCCAGCTCGTTGATGACCGTGTGTTTTTCTTCCCCGGGTATGTACAGACAGTCGTTTTCCTCCAGCACGTGGCGATTGCCGCTGTCGTCGGTCACCGACATCTTCCCCTTGAGTACCACCAGAACCTGGGCGGCCGGATGGCCGTGGTGGGGCGAGGCGTGCCGCGGTGGTTTGACGAAATGCTCGATGGAGATGTCCTTTTCATTGCAAAGGCTCACCCGTCTCCAGTCTTTTTCCGGTTCGTATCGTTCGGCAGTATCGAATCGAACAACTTTCATTGCTGCTCCTTTTGGAAGGGGGCCGTCAAGGCCGGTCGTGTTGTCGGCACCCGAGGGCGATCCGACTGCCACCGGGAGCCCTGAATCGTTCGAGGCTCCTGGTATCAAATTATCCGGCGGGTGTCATGGGTTTTCATGGGTTTCGAAAATGACGGCCGGGCTGCGGCCGGAAAAAGGCTGGAATCCGCAAGGCGACGGCCGCCCCCAGCGCTGGCATTCGGTCTGTTCCGGAGAGAAAATCACTTGTCGGCAACCGGTTCAATACCGTTCGGCATCCATCAGCCATTGAAGGGCGTCGTCTTCGTTCTTAAACGCGCGGGCCATGTACCCCCGGTTTCGAAAAACGGTCTCCCAGAACCGGTGCTTTTGTCCGTCTTGTTCGTAGCAGACGGCCAGTCTCATGGCTCGGGTGAGCCCTTCTTTTTCCATGCGGGAGGGGTTTTCGTAGATGGACAGGATCGAGTCGGTGATGTGGGTTTGAACATAGTCTAAAAGCACGCGATCGCATCCATGTTTCGAGGCAAATTCACGGATCCGGCGAGCGACCTGCTGAGCGTTTTTCGAATTCATTTCACCCTTGGCGCGCACTTCCAACACGTTGAGCGTCGGATCCAGCCCGATGGCGAACGTGAGCCGATCGGCTCGGAATTCGGCATTTGCGTGCTCCTTTTCAGACGCCGGCGGCCGCTGCGCCCAGTCGCCGGGATGGTCCTGAAAAGATCTTGAATGGCACATCGCTGTCGGTTCCTTCGTATCCCTTGACCTGTTGATGCTCCTTGAACCGAGGAGCGGAAACTCGTCAAAAAGAATACGGAGGGATGCACAGATCGCGCCACCTGCGCCAAATCGCTATTTTATACATGGTTTCAACAGGTTGATATTTTGTTCGAAAGAAATGGAAATGGCGGTATGCACAGTTTTCTGTGCAGAGGTGCACAGAAAACTGTGCGGTTGCGGAAATCTGCCCATCGAACCGTAGCGACGCGCCCCAAAATGGCAGACAGCCTTACCGTCATTCGAACAGAAAAAAAGTTCCCCCCTGGCACCCTCGCCGCGAGGCAGGCAAGATTTTTTTGAGATCGCCTCTAATCGAAGGTGCCGAAGGGAAGGCTTCCCCGGCTGTCGAAGGGGAAAGGGCAAAGCCCGGTCTCCATGGAAACGCTGTCTGTTTTTTGCACATCCCCTGCCAGCGCCTCTGAAATCCAAAACTTGTCCAGGGCAAGGGTGTTTTTGATCCAGACCAGACGGGCGGCGGCGGGATCCCTCAGACCCACGCAGGAAAGCGCATCTTTCAGCGCGTCAGCGTCCCTTTCGTAACTGATCGGAATCCGGCCCTTTTCCGGCACCGATGCAGTCACGCAGTTGATTTTGGTCTTTTGCGCATCGATCCGGTCGACCAGGCGCCGGGAGACGAAATCAGCCATTCCCACCCCCAGGGCGTTTCCGTCGCTTTCAGCCGTCAGATCACGAACGTAAATCCGCTTGAACTGCCGGATCTCGGGCTCCGGGGTGACCTGGTTGAAAATCCGGCCGGTGACGTTTGAATCGATTCCGCTGCCGCTGATGTTTTTGCCCATCTCGTCGATGATCAGAAGATCCACATCGGAAAACGGAACCCGGCCCATCAGCTTCCGGGCCTCGGTCAACAGCGACCGATCAACCTCGAAAAAGCGATTCTTTTCACAGACCTCGATCCGGGCCGTCTGCTCGATCCGGTTTTCCACCAGCGCGATTCCGGCCAGCACCGAACAGCGGTCGAGCAAGATGCCGGCCATGTCCCGCACCACCGGCTCGAATCCGTGGCGGAAAAACATCTGGTGCGCCAGCCGGGCGCCGACCGCCTTGCCCATACCTACGACTGCCATTTTGAGCAGGCCGCTTTCCACCTCTCCGCGAAAACTGGTGTGGGGTTTGACCCGGTTGACCACCACCACGTGATCGGCTTGCGTAAAATCCCGGCCGCAGTGCACCGCCTGGCCCAAGCGGCTTTTTCCTACGACCTCGGTCTGCATGCTTGACCGGATCGGCGCGCCCACGACCGTTTCGGTGATTCCGATCTCGGCCAGCACCCGGCGCTGGCCCTCGGCCGTGGCACCGCCGTGGCTTCCCATGGCCGCGGCGACGTAGGGCTCGACGCCAAGGGCCCGCAGGTGGTCCACCACGGAGCGAATCACCACCGGAAGGTCGGCGATGCCCCGGCTTCCGGCGGTGACGGCCACCGTCTGTCCGGCTTCAACGGTTTCTTTCAGGTTCAGGGCCGAAAGACCGCGTTCGACTTCTCCGGCCACGTCCCCGACCCGGGGGGTGGGAATCGTCTGCCGAACCCGGGCGACCCGGGGGAATTTTTCGCTCATGCCGTGTCCCGCCTTTGTGGAATCATGGGGTGAATGTCCTTTTTCTCATAGCGCAAATCCGACGCGATGAAAACGGTTGGCTGTACTGAAACGCAACCATGGATTCTTTGCACGGCCGGCAAGCCTTGCGCCGAGCATCGCAAGATTCGGGTTGCCCACTCCGGCCCCATCTTCTATCTTATCATTCAACAACCCTGAACCCTGAACCCTGAACCCTGAACCCTGAACCTCTGGTTTATTGCTGTCAATGAAATTTTATAGTTTTTAAAAGCTGCTTCTTTCAGAGAAAGTCACCATCCCCACCCTGGTATTTGAGGGTCCTTGAAAGGCCCTGACCTTGCTTCATCGGGAATCGGTGACGACGGGGAGTTTAGATGCTAAACCTGAAGGTCGATGATATCGCCTTAATGGTTCGAGGTGAAAATCTCCCCGCCATCTCCTCAAGCAGCAAGCGCTAAACGATGATCTCTGTAGCCGTCGATATACTGGGCCTGGTCGCGAACCAGGGCAAACATCACCGCCAGCAATTTACGCGATATGGCCACCAGCGCTTTGGTTTTGAGCACACCGCGGTCAACCATCTGTCGATAGGGCTCGTGCATGATTCCGTTGGATCTGACTGTATTGAGCGCCGCAAAATACAGCAGTTTTCTCATCAACGGCCGCCCGCGCTTGGAAATACGCCGCTGGCCTTTGTGTTTGCCCGAACTGACCTCAAACAGGTCCATGCCGGCCAGCTTGGTGATCTCTGCAATCGTAGAAAATTTGCGAAAATCGCCGACTTCGCCGATCAACCCGGCCACGGTGATCAGCCCGATACCGCGCATCGAAAGAAGATATTCGCTGTAAGGGATTTGCTTCAGTGCCGACTGCATTTTGGCTTCCAGCCGATCAATAAAGGCATTGCAGCTGTCGAGCTGCTTGACCAGGTAGCCGATTTCCTCCAGGATGCCGTCGCGGCCTTCTGTGATGCCCACCGAATCAAGGGCGGCCTGATAAAGCTGTTGCGCTCGCCCGGGTCTGATCCTGCCGCGGCTGATGCGCTGTACCGTACCGCAAAGCTCTTCTTTGCCAAGACCGGCAA
>CBFCZJ010000137.1:0-8766 GCA_965602445.1 uncultured Desulfobacterales bacterium
TTCAATAAGTTCTGGATTCCCCCGGATCGAGTCCGGGGCAGGCTTATCAAGCCCGAAACCTTCGTCGGGTTTTATTCGCTTTCTATAAATATTAGAAAACACTGGATTCCCGCTTTCGCGGGAATGACGGAAAAAGGAAAATTCGGACTTTTTACGAAAGCATCAAGCTTGATTCTTCTCCCTACCGCAGCACAAACCCTTTTTTCAACGGATCGTCCGGGTCGATGAGAAACTCGTGGCGGCCGGTGATTTTGGCCGAACCCTCCACCTGGGGGATCACGGCGTCGTAAGGGCCAAAGCGGGTCGTTTTCAGCACGCGGCCGGTGAAACGGGTGCCGAGGATGCTCTCGACGACGATCGGCTCGTCTGTTCCGACGTCGCCTGCGGCGTGGTGGATGGCCAGCCGGGCGCTGACCCCGGTGCCGGTGGGGCAGCGGTCCACCTCGCCTTCGGCAAAGATGCACACGTTGCTGCTGTGGGCGTCCGGCGTTCTGGGCGGGCCGACGAAGATGGTCCCGTAAAGAAAGGAAAGGTCGGGCTCGAAGGGGTGCTCGATTTTCCGGGAGGCCATGACGGCACTTTTGACGGCCATTCCCTTTTGGACGAGGGCGGCAAAATCCGAAGGCTGCGTAGACAGCCCGACGCTCTCGGCGGAAACAAATGCGTAGAAGGCCCCGCCGAAGGCGAGGTCGTACTGGACCGCACCGATTCCCGGCACTTCGACGGTTTCGTCCTTCGCCAGGACGAACGAGGGCACGTTTTGAAAATAGACGCTTTTGACCCGGCCGCCTTCCACCCGGGCGTGGGCAATGACCCGGCCGGCCGGCGCATCGATGGTCAACGTGGTGACCGGCTCGACGGCGGCAACCGCCCCGGTTTCAACAACGGCCGTGGCGATGCCGATGATGCCGTGGCCGCACATGGTGCTGTATCCCTCGTTGTGCAAAAACAGGACGCCGAAATCCGCACCTTCGGTGGTCGGCGGGGTGACGATGCACCCGTACATGTCCGCATGCCCTCTCGGCTCCCACATCAGGGCGGTGCGCAGGTGATCGAGGCGGTCTTTCATGTACCGGCGTTTTTCGAGAATCGTCTCCCCGGGCAGGTCGGGCAGCCCGCCGGTAACCACCCGAAACGGTTCGCCCTCGGTGTGAAGGTCCAAGGTGGTGATGCGGCTCCAGTCGGCGGGCGGCGACCAGGTTTTCAGCGTTTTTGCATCGATCATGGGAATCTCCTTACAGGCGCTTTGAGCGCGCTGGGAAGCTGGGATGCCAGGAGGCTGGGAGGCCAAAGAACCCAAAGACGGTTGCAGGGATCGACCTGGGGGTATTCCGCCTGCCTTCCCACCGACCTTGTTTTGGACTTTGAGCGGTTAGTGGTTTTAAGCTTCCCAGCCTCCTAGCCTCCCAGCATCCTAGCATTAAGAATTGCCTTGCGGTTCTCTATGCCGGTTCAATTCCCTCATTGATCCTTAAAAAAGTTAAATCGGTTTAGCCGATACGGCGCCGGATCGAGGTGGGGCGGCTGTCCGGTGAGCATCTCGGCCGCCAGCCGGCCGGTGGCCGGCGCCATGGAGATGCCGAGCATGTTGTGACCGGCGGCCAGCACGACGTTTCCGGCGCGGGGAAGCCGGTCGATGATCGGCACCCCATCGATGGTCATCGGCCGCCACCCGCACCACTGCTCCTCCACCCGGCCGATACTTCGCAGCCGAAGATGTTTTTCGGCGGCGGAAAACAGGGAGGCGATGCGAACCGGGTCGATCCGGTCGTCATAGCCGGCAAACTCCATCATGCCGCCCAGGCGCAAACCGCTGTTCCAGGGCGTGGCCACAGACCGGCTCTCTTCGAAAAAGCAGGGATGCACAGGTGCCCCTTCAGTCCCTGCCAAGGTGACCGAATACCCCTTGCCAGGCTGGATGGGAATCCGGCGCCCGAGAGCGGCCCAATGCAGCGGCGTCCAGGCGCCGGCGGCCACGGCAAAGGCATCGGCGCGTATCTCCCCCCGGGAGGTGCTTGCGGCCGCGGCCCGCCCGTTTTCGATGCGAAATGAACGCCAGGCAGTGTTTTCCAGGATCGAAACACCACGCCGGATCAGCACCCGCCGAAGCTCGGCCATGAGAACGTCGGGCCTCAGGTGGGCGGCGTTTTCGTCCATCCACGCCCCGACCACGCCCGGCGCGGCGGCCGGCTCGATCTCCCGCACCGTTCTTGCATCAAGGGGAATGCACCCCGGCCCGAAGCGCTGCGCTTTCATCTCCACGGCGGCGTGGCGGGCAAAGGCCGCAGAACTGCGAAACAGGTGGATCGCTCCCTTTCGCTGCCAATCGCAGCAGATGTTCTCCGCCTGAATCACGGCGTCGTAGGCCTCTACCGCCGTTCCGATCAAAGCGGCGACGGCCGCAGCGGACCGGCTCCGGCTCTTTTCGGTGCAGCCGGCCGCAAAGCGGCCCAGCCAGGAAAAAAGCGTGGGGTCGAGGCGGGGGCGGATGGCAAACGGCGCGTCCTTTTTCAGCATCCAGCGAAGGCCGCAGGCCAGATTGTCGACGGTGTTGAGGGTCAGCATGTGGCTGGGCAGAATGATGCCGCAGTTTGCCCAGGAGCTTCCCCGGCCGAAGCCGCCCCTTTCGATGACGGTGACCCGCCAGCCCGCCTGTGTCAGGTGGTAGGCGGTCATCGCACCGATAACGCCGCCGCCGATCACGACGGCATGCTGGGATGGGCTGTTCAAGGAAAGACCCCTTCTACACTAGAGCCTTCTGATACGTGGACTGGGACAAGGCAGGCAAGCACGAAATTCGAATATCGAAATTCGAAACAAATTCGAAATTCAAATGACAGAATGGCAGAAACAAAGCGCCCTCTTGTTTTTCCATATCTTCCGCAGCTCAATCCGGAATTTTGGTCATTCGAAATTGTTTCGATATTCGTGCTTCGGATTTCGAATTTATGTTCCCGTAACCACCGGATCCATCTTAGAAGGTGAATTCGGCAGCGACAAGCGGGAAAGGAAATTATTCCCCCAGATAGGCTTTTCGGATATCGGGGTTGTCCAGAAGGGTGGCGGCCTGGTCTTCCATGGAGATCGCACCGGTTTCCAGCACGTAGCCCCGCTGGGCGGTCTGGAGGGCCAGGTTGGCGTTCTGCTCCACCAGAAGGATCGTCGTGCCCTCCTTGTTGATCTCGGCGATGATATCGAAGATCTTCTGGACGATTTTCGGCGCCAGTCCCAGGGACGGTTCGTCCATGAGCAGGAGCTTGGGCCGGCTCATCAAGGCCCGGGCAATGGCGAGCATCTGCTGTTCACCGCCGGAAAGGGTGCCGCCTTGCTGGTTTCGGCGCTCTTTTAGAATCGGGAAAAACGAATAGGCCTGATCGATGTCCCTGTCGATGGCGTTTCGTTCCCGGCGGTAGAAGGCCCCCAGCTCCAGATTTTCCCGGACCGTCAGGCGGGGAAAGATCCGCCGGCCTTCCGGCACCTGGCACAACCCCAGCGGCGGGAGCGTTTCCGGCGGCGTGCCTTTGATCGATGTCCCCCGGTAGAAGATGTCCCCCTCTTGAACCGGGACGATGCCGCAGATCGTCATCAAGGTGGTCGATTTGCCGGCGCCGTTGGCCCCGATCATGGCGACGATCTCCCCTGGATAAACGGTCAGGGAGATCCCCTTCAGGGCCTTGATGCTGCCGTAGCTTGCGTGAACGTCCTGCAGTTCGAGCAGCGGTGCGGCCACGATCACCCCTCCTTTTCCTCGGATCGGGTTCCGACCCGCTTGGCGGGGATCAGCCCCCTGGGTTTGAAGACCATCATCACCGTCATGGCGCCGCCCACGGCCAGCATCCGGTACAGTTCGAATTCACGAAACACCTCCGGCAGCACGATCAGGGCCATCACCCCGAGAATGATGCCCGGAATCGACGCCATTCCGCCCAGCACGACCATGGCCAGCACCAGGGCGGACTCCAAGAACGTAAAGCTCTCCGGGCTGACAAACCGCATGCGGGCGGAAAAAAATGCGCCGGCAAGACCGGCGAAAACCGCCCCCATGGCGTAGGCGAGCAGCTTGAGCAAAAAGGTGTTGACCCCCATCAGTTCTGCGGCGGTTTCATCCTCCCGGATCGACTCCCAGGCCCGGCCGATGCGCGAGAAATTGAGCCTCCGCACGGCGATGATCGTAAATACGGCCAGAAACAAGGCGATGTAATACAGGTAGTGAAGTTTTTTGAGATAGAGGTGTTCGAAGCTGAGGCCGCCGTCAAAGGATAGGAAATAAAAGCTGGGGGGGTCGATGCCGAGGATGCCGTTGGGACCGTTGGTCAGGGTCATCCAATTGTTGAGGATCAACCGGACGATTTCCCCGAAGCCGAGGGTCACGATGGCCAGGTAGTCGCCGCGCATCCGGAGGGTGGGATACCCGATGATGCAGCCGGCGATGGCCGCCAAAACGGCGGCAAACGGCAGGCTGAACCAAAAGGAGATGCCGAAATTGGTGTTGAGCAGGGCGTAGGAGTAGGCGCCCACCCCGTAAAAAGCGATATATCCCAGGTCGAGCATGCCGGCCAGACCGATGACGATGTTCAACCCCAGGCCGAGGCAGATGTAGATGAGCACGTTGATGGCCACGTCCTGCTCATATCGGCCGGTGATTTGAGGGTAGATGAGGGCGAACCCCAGCAGCAGTCCGATCCAGGCTTTGGTCGGAAGGCGCCCTGCCGCCTCCGAAGCCCGGTCGCGCAGGACGGCCGCCGGCCGGGCGACGAAATCGAGGTTGCCGCTTTTGTTGAGCACGTAGAGAAAGACGCATACGAAGGCAACGGCGGCGATATAGAGCCAGACCTGAAAGGCGTTGGCAAAGCTGAGCGTGCCGTCGGGGTGGATCCCCAACAGAGGCCACAGCAGGGCCATCAGCCAGAGCAGCCCCAGCACGAAGGGTTTGAGGACTTTTTTACACTCTCGTATCATCGACATTTTCACCCATGATGCCTGTCGGTTTGAAATAGAGCACCGCGATCATGATGATGAACGCAAAGACGTCTTTGTACTGCCCGGAGATGTAGGCCGCACCGAAGACCTCCACCAGCCCGATGATCGCCCCGCCCAGCATGGCCCCGGTGATGTTGCCGATGCCGCCGAGCACGGCTGCGGCAAATGCCTTGATGCCGGGGACAAACCCCATGTCGTAGCGCACCGAACCATAGTAGAAGCCGGTCATCATTCCGGCACAGGCGGCCAGTCCCGCGCCGATGGCAAAGGTCAGGGCGATGATCCGGTTGCTGCTGATCGACACCAGCGAAGACATGATCTTGTCCTGGGCCGTGGCCCGCATGGCCATGCCGACCCGGGTCTTGTAGACCAGCAGGTTGAGGCCCACCAGCAAAAAACCGGTAAAGACCACGATAATGACCTGCAGATAGCTGATGGTGATATTGCCGATGTCGAATCCGCCGTGGGTCAGCTCGGAGGGATACGGTTTGTCGAACACGCCCTGGGTGAGCATCAGTCCGTTGGACAGGAATATCGACATCCCCAGGGCCGAGACCAGCAGCGAGAGCCGGGAGGCGTACCGGAGCGGCTTGTAGGCCATCCGCTCCACCCCCATGGCCAGAAACGCGGTGTAGGCCATGGTCAGGACCACCGCCCCGGCGATGCACAGAAACGGATGGGTTTCCAGGTATCCGGCGCCGGTCATGTAGGCCAGCAGGATGACGCCCATGTACCCGCCGGCGGCGAAAAACTCGCCATGGGCGAAGTTGATGAGCTGGATGACGCCGTAGACCATCGTGTAGCCCAGGGCGATCAGGGCGTAAACGCCCCCCAGGGTGATGCCGTTGATGAGCTGCTGTATGAAGTATTCCATGTCGCCTGCGGTGTTTCGCCGTCGATCGGGTTTGCTGCAGAAAAGACCGGGCTGCCCGCGCAGCTCAGCGCGGACAGCCCGCGGCTCGGATGTTGATTAGAGCTTTCCTTTTGCCGGATCCCAGTATTTGACGTACTCACCGTTTTTGATGACAAAGACGATGTAGTTGGAGCCGGAATCTCCGTTGGGCCTGAACTTGACCATCTTGGAGGCGCCCTGGAAGTCCATTTTCATGATCTCGGCCTTGATGTCCTCCGGGTCGGTGGAGCCCGACTCCTTGATGGCTTTGAGCAGCACCGTGGCTGCATCGTAGGCATAGGTGCCGTAGGCGCCGATTTCGCCGTACTTGGCGGAGAACTTCTTGGCGTACTTCTTGTACTCGGGGGTCGACTCGTCCACGTAGCCGAAGGTGACCATGACCCCTTCGGCGGCATCCTTGGCGACCTTGATGAAGTTCGGATGCATGTTGGCATCCTGGGTCAGGATCTGGGCATCGAGTCCCAGACGCTTGGCCTGGATCGTCATCAGGCTGCCGGTGGCGTGGTTCTGCATGCTCATGTAAAAAACGTCGGCGCCGGTGCTCTTGGCCTTAGTCAGCAGGGCGGAAAAGTCCTTGTCGCCCTGGTTGACGTGGTCGCGGCCGAGCACCTCGATGCCGGCCTTTTCACACTCTTTTTCGACGCCGTCGGCCAGCCCCTGAGAATAGGTGGTCTTGTCGTCCACGATGAAGATCGAGTCGGCATTCAGGGAGTCTTTGATGAACTGGACGGCGACCTTCGACTGGTCGTCGTCCCGGCCGCACATCCGAAACATGTAGGGAAGTCCCCGCTCGGTGACCTGCTCGTTGGTGGACGCCGGGGTGATCATCGGGATGTCTTCTTCGGCCAGGGTCTCTGAGGCCGGGATCGTGGAAGAGGAGCAGTAGGCGCCGATGACGCCGACCACTTCCAGGTTGAGAAGCTTGTTGGCGGCGGCCACCGCCTGCTTCGGGTCGCAGGCCGTGTCCTGCGGATAGAGTTCGATCTTGTCGAAGCCCGGGATGCCCCCTTCTTCTTCGAAAATCTCGAGGGCCGTCAGGGTGCCGTTCTTGATGTCGTTTCCGTCGGCGGCATAGGGGCCGGTCAGGGGGCTCATGGAGCCGATCTTCAGGGTTTTGGCCGCCGCCGGGCTTACGGCAAACGGCACCAGAATCAGTCCCAACACCAGCAGGGTCAACAGTCGCTTTCTCATTTTTTTCCTCCTTGCACATCGGTTTTTGGTTTTGCCGGCTGGCCCAGGTAGGCCTCGATCACCTTGGGATCCGACTGAATTTCCTCCGGTTTTCCCTCGGCGATTTTCACGCCGTGATCCACGCAAACGATTCGGTGGCATACCCCCATGATCACTTTCATGTCGTGCTCCACCAGAAGGACATCGATGCCGAGCTCCGATATCCGGCCGATGTCTTCGATCAGGTGCTGACTCTCGGCCGGGTTCATCCCGGCGGCCGGCTCGTCGAGCAGGAGCACCTTCGGCTTGGACGCCAGGGCCCGGGCGATTTCCAGGCGCCGCTGCAGTCCGTAGGACAGGTTGGCGGCAACCGTGTCTGCATACCGGTCGACCCCCATAAACGCGAGGGCCTTGAACCCGTTTTCCCGGATTTCTTCTTCTTCGGCCTTCTGCCGCCCGGTTCTCAGCACCGCCCCGAACACCCCGGTCCGGGAGCGGCAGTGAAGCGCCACCATGGCGTTTTCGATGGCGGTCATGTTGGAAAAAAGGCGGATGTTCTGAAAGGTCCGGGCAACTCCAAGGGAAAAAATCTGGTGAGGGCGTTTGCCGAGCAGGCTGCGGTCTTCGAACAGGACATCGCCGGAGGAGCTCCGATACACGCCGGTGAGCACGTTGAACACCGTGGTTTTTCCGGCGCCGTTGGGCCCGATCAACCCGAGGATCTCACCGGAACAAAGGGAGAAGCTCAATTCGGAGAGGGCGGTCAGACCGCCGAAACGAACCGTGATGTTCTGCAGTTGAAGGGTCGCCATGGGTTCAGTCGGGTTTTGTTGCATTTTTTACGCGGAGGTGTTTCCCCTTTTTCATGTATTGATTGAACCGCCGGACATGGCTCTGGGCGATGGTTCGGGCTTCTTCCGGCTGCTTTGCCTCCACCGCATCGACGATGGCGTCCAGGTCCTGAAAGTTTTCCCGCATCTCCCGGGTTTCCATGGCCAGGTACCGTTCATAGTAGCGGTGGATGTTTTCATGGATCGTTTTCAACACCGAAACATAGACGGGGTTCTGGGAAATCCGGGCCAGGGTGAGGTGAAAGGTTTTGTCGGCCTTTAAAAAGTCTTCCGCCGCGCCCAGGTCGGCATGTTTCCGGGCCTTTTCCACCAGATCCCTGAGTTTGCGAATGTCGGCCGCACCGGCTCTTTTGGCGGCAATGGCGGTGACATCTCCTTCCACTCCCTCCCGGAACTCGGCCAGGTGATTCAAGGAAACTTTCTGGGACCGGATCAGAAGGTCGAGACTCTCGGCCACCTGATCCGAGGAGACCGAACGGACCACCGCACCGCCGCCGACCCCGAGCTTGATCTCGATCAGTCCCTTTTGCTCCAGAACCCGAAGGGCTTCGCGCAGGGTGCTTCGGCTCGTCTTGAGCAGCTCCTTGAGCTCACGCTCGGCCGGAAGCTTGTCGCCGGCCCGCAGGCGCCCGTCGATGATGGCGTCCTGGATCTGCTCCACCACATCCTGAAAGATTCGGTTCTGACGTGCGGCGCGAAACAGGAGCTGGGAATCGGTATTGGTCTCCATGACGAGTCAGATCGATTCGGTTTGTCCCTCTCGATGAGTAAGCCGTGGTTTGGGTGGTCTTGTCGGGGCCACAAAATGGTCAGACCATTAAGGTGTTTTTTCGATTCTGTCAAGAATAAATT
>CBFCZJ010000138.1:0-8745 GCA_965602445.1 uncultured Desulfobacterales bacterium
ATTCATCGATGCCCTTGGACGATCCGGTTATCGGATGTCAGGGGCATCGCTTTGTCTGCGCGCAGGAGAGTTAAAAATGAAACCGCTTGAAATCGCCAAGGGAATTTACGACGTCGGCGCACAGGACTGGAACATCAGCGACTTTCACGGCTATTCGACGCCGTTTGGAACGAGCTACAACGCCTTTCTGGTCGTCGATGAGAAAATCGCGCTGATCGACACGGTGAAAGCCGAGTTCACCGACGAACTGATGGCCAACATCGCCCGGATCGTCGATCCGAAAAAGATCGACCTTGTGGTGAGCAACCACACGGAAATGGACCATTCCGGAAGCCTTCCCAAGGTGGTGCACCGGATCGGGGGCAACACGCCGGTGTACTGCTCCAAGATGGGGGAAAAGAACCTGTCCCGGCATTTTCCGGGCCGGTTGAATCTCCGGCCCGTGGCGTCCGGAGAGGAGCTTTCCCTGGGCCGAAATACGATCACCTTTTTGGAGACCCGGATGCTGCATTGGCCCGACAGCATGTTCT
The DNA here is from genome assembly GCA_965602445.1 of uncultured Desulfobacterales bacterium. Classification (GTDB taxonomy): domain Bacteria; phylum Desulfobacterota; class Desulfobacteria; order Desulfobacterales; family CAFBRK01; genus JAIPEL01. Next base: position 531 of record CBFCZJ010000138.1, read on the forward strand.
CGTATCTGAAAGAACAGCGGATCCTTTTTTCCAGTGATGCCTTCGGCCAGCACTACGCCGGATTTGAAAAATACGACGACGTGATCGGCGATGCGATCATGCCGCATGCCAAAAAATACTTCGCCAATATTTTGCTTCTCTATGCGCCGCTGATCCTCAAGCTCATCGACAAGGTCGCCGAAATGGGGCTGGCGATCGACATGATCTGCCCGGACCACGGGATTCTCTGGCGCCGCGATCCGAAAAAAATCATCGACGCTTACGCGCGCTGGAGCCGCCAGGAGCCCGCGGCCAAAGCCGTCGTCGTCTACGACTCGATGTGGCACAGCACCGAAAAAATGGCCGGAGCCCTTGCTGCCGGCCTTCATGACGGTGGAATGGCGGTCCGGCCCATGAGCCTGAAAAAGTGGCATCGCAGCGACGCGATGACCGAAGTGCTCGACGCCGCTGTGGTGGCGGTGGGCTCGCCCACCTTCAACAACGGGCTGTTTCCCACGGTCGCCGATTTTCTCACCTACATGAAGGGTCTCAAACCGCAAAACAAGATCGGGGTCGGGTTCGGCTCCTACGGCTGGAGCGGGGAATCCGTTGCCCAGATTGCAGAAATACTCGAATCGGCCGGGTTTGCGCTGCCGGAAAAAGGGCCGAAGATCCAGTACGTGCCGGAAGCAGAAGCCCTTTTGCAATGCTTCGAATTCGGCCGGAAGCTTGCCGAACACGCCGGGACAAACCGGTGAAGCGTCCCACGGTCGACCTGAGCCGCTGCACCCTCTGTCTGAGCTGCGCGGCCGTATGCCCGGAGGTTTTCCGAGTCAACGACGCCGGGTACCTGGAGATCGTCGAGATGGACGTCTATCCGGAGGCCGAGGTCGACGAAGCGATCATGTACTGCCCGGAGGACTGCATCTGGTGGGAATAACGCAGGGTAAAACCGCTTCGCGCTTTTGCCCTGCGTTATTCCCGGCGGCTTCGGCAAAGCAATGACTGCCATACCGGTGACGGGAGGAAGAAAACCATGGGCAAAGTCGCGCTGTTCGTGTTCAACGGGGATCCGATGTGCTTTATCCACGTGCTGCTCAACGCCCTGGATATGAAGGAAAAGGGGGCTAAACCGCGCATCGTGGTGGAGGGCTCGGCCACGAAACTGATTCCGTCTCTTGACGAGGCGGACAATCCGCTCCATGGTCTCTGGAAAAAGGTCATAGAGGCCGGGCTCGTCGACGGCGTCTGCAAGGCCTGTTCGGCGAAGATGAACACCCTGCAGGCCGCACAGGACCAGGGCCTTTCCCTGCTCGGGGACATGTCCGGCCATCCCGGCATGGCCGGATACCGCGCGGCCGGTTTCGAGGTCATTACTTTTTAAAATCCCTGCCGGGCTTTTAAAAAGATTGAAAAAAATTTGGACTTCTCCTTCGAGCCAATAGCGCGCCTTTGTTGAAGCGAACTGAATAAAACGGTCGTACATGTCGTATTTGAACTCAGAACCCAGAACCCTGAACCCTGAAAGCTTGAACCCCGAACCTCGAAATTCGAATATCGCCGATTGATGTCACCCACAGACAAACAGCTCCCCATCCGGCAGCTCAAGGAAATCGTCCTGGATCTCTTGTGCCGGGAAGACTTCGATGCGGCCATCGAAGAAATCCTGGCCCTGCCGCCCCGCCGGACCGTCAATCCCCTCTTCTCCTTTCTGTACCACGGAACCCCGCAGATCCGCTGGCGGGCGGTTACCGCGTTTGGGGCCGTCACCGCAGCCCTTGCCGCCAAGGAAATGGAGTCTGCCCGGGTGGTCTTCCGACGGCTGATGTGGAACCTGAATGAAGAGTCCGGCGGCATCGGGTGGGGATCCGCCGAGGCCATGGGAGAGATCATGGCGAGGCATGAGGGAATGCGGCAAGAGTACCTGCCGATTCTCCTGTCATTTCTGGATCCGGAGGGCAACTTCCTGGATCATGAAGGCCTGCAGCAGGGCACGATCTGGGCCGCGGGCCGGGTCGCCCAGGTCGATCCGGCGCCGGTGATGGAGGCCGCCCCGTTGATCCGGTCCTTTTTGCAGGCCAAGAACGCGTCCCTTCGAGCAACGGCGGCCTGGGCCTGCGGCGCCATGAAAGACTGCGGCGCCCAAGACGCCCTCCGGAAACTGGCCGACGATCCGGCGACGATCCAGCTTTGGACGGATCAGAGCCTTTCCGACACAACCGTGGGTGAGACCGCCCGCCGGGCACTGGAGAAGATTGCAGGTTCATGCTAAAGTCATGACTCCAGTGATGCCGGAGTCATGACTGATCAACCGCTCAGAGAAACGGAGTATTGCCATGGGTGGAAGGTCTTATTTTCGTCACGTTCTGTGCTTTCTTTGCTGGCTTCTTCTTTTTTGTCTTCCACCGAATGCCGGCGCGGCAGAGCCGGCCCTGTTTCTGAGCCTGGCAGAGGCGATCCAGACCGCCGTAGAGAACAACCCGGAAATGACCGCCGCTGAATCTCAGGTAGAGGCGGCTGAAACACGCGTCCGGCAGATGCAGTCCGGGTTTTATCCCCAGCTTTTTCTTTCAGAGACATTCCAGCAGACCACCAATCCGGTCGGGGCGTTCGGCACCAAACTGAACCAGGCCGCGATCACCCAGCAGGACTTTGCCCCGGACCGGTTGAACAACCCGGATGCCATCAACAACTTCATCACGGCATTCAACCTCGACTGGTCTCTGTACAGCGGCGGCCAGACCCGAATCGGTCTTGCCCAGGCCCGGGAAAACAGCCAGGGCACCGAACTGATGTTGAAGCGAACCCGGCAGCACGTCATCGCCAAAACCGCGAGGGCCTATGTCGGGCTGCTGCTGGCCCACAAGCATGTCGAGGTGATCCGCCAGGCCCTGGAAACCGCGCGGGCCAACCTTGCCATGGTCGACTCCCGGTTCCGGGGCGGCTTTGTCGTCAAAAGCGACCTGCTCCGGGCCCAGGTGCGCATCGCAGAGTTAGACCAGGAGCTGCTCACCGCCGAAAGCCGCATCGACATTGCAGAGGCGGTTCTGGCAGCCTCCATGGGGACCTCCGAACGGTTGCGCTACCGCCCGGCCAACGCCCTGGAGCAGTGCCGCCAGGTGGAGGGAGACCGGCGGCACTGGATCGAACAGGCGCTTTCTGCGCGTCCCGACCTAGAGCAGCTCCGTCTTCAGGAAGCCATCGCCGAAAAAGAGGTCGACAAGACCCGAGCCGCTCACCTGCCCGACGTGAACCTTTTCGGCACATACGAAGTCAACTCGGAGGATTTCAGCGACACGGCGGACAATTACAGCGTAGGCGCCATGGTCCGGCTCAACTTGTACAGCGGCCACCGTCTTTCGGCGCAGACCGCCGAAGCCCGGGCCAGCCGCCGCCGGATCGGCGCCGTGATCAAAACCATGGAGCTCGGGGTCCAGGTGGAAGCCGAGCAGGCATTTTTGGAGGCGAAAAGCGCCTGGCAACGGATCTTCGTGGCGGATAAAGCCGTGGACCAGGCGGAAGAAGGGCTTCGAATCGTCAAAAACCGGTACAATTCCGGGCTGCTGACCATCGTCGGTCTGCTCGATGCGGAAGTCTCGCTGCAGCAGGCGCGAACACGGCATTTTCGGGCTCTCCATGACTACAAAGTATCCCGGATCCAGCTTGCACTGGCCGCCGGCGTACTCGATGCTGATTTCCAATAAATGCGGGAATCAATGGATTCAAAAACTTGTGTCATACCGTGCCGGAGCGGAGCGACTCCTTTATTTTAGGCATTTTAGGCACTTTAGGCATTTTAGGCATTCCGGGTATTTCAGACACTTTTCATCGGCAAATGTGGATCCAAGCCCCGGAGGCGGGATTTTCTTACTGGAACAGGAGCCACGGATGATTCGCAAATACTTCTTCTCGGCCTTTATGTTGCTTATGTCGGCCGGCATCTACTTCGGATGCGGCGACGGGATCGAGCCCGGGCACACGCCGGCCGGCGAGCTTCCCACGGTGTCTGCCTCGGTGGAAACGGCGAAGCTGCAGACCCAGCCCTTTATGTATGAGGCGGTCGGAACCATCACCGCCCGAACAGCCAGCACCTTGTCGGGCAAGCTGATGGGAACAGTCGCAGAGGTCCGGGTCGGTGAAGGGGCTGTCGTCAAAGAAGGTGACATATTGGTCGTGCTGGACCAGCGGCAGGTCTCGGCCCAATACGAGCAGGCCCGGGCCGCCCTGGCCGAGGCCCGCCAGGCCGAAGCGTCGGCCCGCTCGGCCCGGGCGGCGGCAAAGGCCGGTGCCGACCTGGCCCGCACCACCTATGAGCGATACGTCCAGCTTCTAAAGGAAAACTCGGTCAGCCGCCAGGAGTTCGATGAAGTGGCCGCCCGCCACCGTCAGGCCGAAGCCACTCTGGCCCAGACGACCTCCATGTTCGAGGCTGCCGGAGACCGGGTGCAGCAGGCCCAGGCCATGCTGGAATCGGCCCGGGTCAGCAGAAAAGACGCCGTGGTGCGGGCGCCCTACGGCGGCCGGATCACCGCCAAGATGATCGATGTCGGCGACCTGGCTTCGCCGGGCACGCCGTTTTTCACCATCGAAAAGGAGGGCGTCTTTTGCGCGGATTTGGTGCTGCCCGAAGACCACATCGAATCGGTCCGCCTCGACCAGCAAGTGGCGGTCAAAATTCCGGCCCTGGGACAAGTCCGGCTCACCGGCCAAATCGGAAGGATCGTGCCTTCGGCCGACCGCAGGAGCCGCTCGTTTCTGGTCAAGGTGGCGCTTCCCGAAGATCCGCGCATCCGCTCCGGGATGTTTGCCCGGGTGTTGATTCCGGTGGGAAAATCCGGGATGATCCAGATCCCGGATACGGCCCCGGTTCGGCGCGGCCAGCTTACCGGGATCTTTCTGGTCGATCCCGAGGGGCGGGCAGTCTTTCGCCTCATTCGGACCGGCAAGCGGCTCGGGGATCGAATAGAGGTTCTCTCAGGCCTTCATGAAGGGGACCGCTACGTGATCGCCCCGCCCCCGGACCTGGTCGACGGGGCAAAAGTGGAGGTTCCGTCATGACCGAAAAAACCGGAGCCGCCGGAAAGCTCGCCGGTTTTTTCATCGATTCGAAGCTGACGCCGCTGATCGTCGTCGCTTCGATTCTGCTCGGCATCGCGGCCGTGATGGCCCTGCCCCGGGAAGAAGAACCGCAGATCATCGTGCCGATGGTGGACATCTTCGTTCAGATGCCCGGTGCAAGCCCTGAAGAGATCGAGGAGCGGATCACCCGCCCCATGGAGCAGCTGCTGTGGGAGATCCCCGGTGTGGAGTACATCTACACCACCTCCAGCCCGGGCATGTCCATGGCCATCGTCCGGTTCTACGTCGGAGAGGACGAGGAAAATTCGATCGTCCGGCTCCAGTCCAAACTCATGGCCAACTACGACCGGATTCCCTGGGCCGCCTCCCGGCCGTTGATCAAACCCCGCTACATCGACGATGTGCCGATCCTGGCGCTGACCTTCTGGGGAAAGGACGCGGACCACTATATGCTGCGGCGCGTGGCCGCCGAAATGGAGGCCGTCGTCAAAGCCGAAGAAGACGTCTCGGTCACCCAACTGATCGGCGGCACTCCCCGGCAGGTCGATGTCTACCTGGATCCGGTTCGGCTGGCGGGATACGATCTGGATGCGGACGCCGTGGCCCGGCTGCTGTCGGCCGCCAACCAGCGAATCGAGGCAGGCGGCTATCCTTCCCCCGAGGGGCGGATCAGCGTCCAGGTGGGCAACTTTTTCGAAACCGCAGAGGAGATCGAAGGCGTCGTGGTGGGCATCCACGGCGGCCGGCCGGTCTATCTCCGGGATGTGGCAAGGGTCGAAGACGGCCCTGCCGAACCGGATCAGTACGTCCTTTTCGGCACCGGACCGGCGGCCGGGGAAAAACACCTCACCTATCGGCCGGAGGAACGAACCATGTTTGCTGCGGTCACCTTGACCGTGGCCAAGCGCAAGGGAACCAATGCCATCGATGTCGCCGAACGGGTGCTGGAGCGTGTGGAGCAAAATCGCGGCTACATCATCCCGGAAAACATCGACGTCACCGTCACCCGCCACTACGGGGAGACCTCCAAGGAAAAATCAGACGAGCTGCTGCTTCACATGATCATGGCCGTGGTGTCGGTAAGCATCCTGATCTGGTTCACCCTCGGCCACCGGGAATCGGGGGTCGTGGCCCTGGCCATCCCGGTCACCCTGGCCCTGACCCTGGCGGTCTTTTTCCTCTACGGCTACACCCTGAACCGGATCACCCTGTTTGCCCTGATCTTTTCCATCGGCATTCTGGTCGACGACGCCATCGTGGTGGTGGAGAACATAGCCCGGCACTTCCGTCTGCCGGAAAATCGGGGAAGGTCCCCGGTCAAGGTGGCCATCGAAGCGGTGGACGAAGTGGGCAATCCCACGATTCTGGCCACCCTCACGGTGATCGCGGCCATCCTGCCCATGGCCTTTGTCGGCGGTCTCATGGGGCCTTACATGAGGCCGATTCCGGTGGGGGCTTCGGCGGCTATGGTCTTTTCCCTGCTGGTGGCCTTTATGGTGACGCCCTGGGCGGCCATGCGTCTGCTGCACCATGAAAAAGAAGGCGGCGGCCAGGACGCCCATCCGGATCACGTTGAAGAGGACTGGAGCACCCGCCTGTACCGGAAGGTGATGACCCCCTTGATCGAGGCCCCCTTCTGGCGGTGGGTTTTTCTCATCGGCGTCGTCCTTCTGCTGCTGATCTCCTGCGCCCTGGTGGGCATCGGCATGGTCCGGGTCAAGATGCTTCCCTTCGACAACAAGAGCGAGTTTCAGGTGATCCTCGACATGCCCGAGTCGGCCACCTTAGAAGACACCGCAGCCGCCGCCATGGAGATGGGCGACTATTTGAGAACCGTCAACGAAGTCGTCGACTACCAGGCGCACGTGGGCACTTCCGGTCCGTTCAATTTCAACGGCATGGTCCGCCACTACTACCTGCGCAGCCAGCCGCACCAGGCGGATATTCAGGTCAATCTCGCCGGAAAGGGACGCCGTAAGGAGCAGAGCCACGCCATCGCCAAACGGGTCCGGCCGCAGCTCAAAGCCATTGCAGACCGCTGGGGCGCCCGGATCCAGGTCGCCGAGGTGCCGCCCGGCCCGCCGGTGCTTTCCACCCTGGTGGCGGAGATCTACGGCCCGGACTACGACCGCCAGCGGGAAATCGCCCGGCAGATCCTGGACGTCTTCGAGTCGACCCCCGGGGTGGTGGATGTGGACTGGTACATGGAAGAGGAACAGCCCCGGATGCAGATGCAAATCGACCGGGAAAAGGCAGCCCTGCACGGCATCACCGACGCCCAGATCACCGGGGCCGTCCAGATGGCACTAGACGGCCGCAAAGTGGGCCTGCTGCACGAGCCCCGGGAAAAGGAGGATGTGACGATCATCGTCCGTCTGCCCCTGGAGGACCGGGCCGACATCCGTCTTTTGGAGAGCATCAAACTGACCGGGGCGGACGGAAGTCTGGTGCCGCTGTCGGCGCTGGTGAAAAGCAACAAGTCCCAGGTGAACCGGAGCATATACCACAAAAACTTGAAGCCGGTGGTCTATGTAACCGGAGACGTGGCCGGAGAAAAGGAAAGCCCTGTCTACGCCATCCTGGAGATGTCCGAAAAGATCGACGCCATCGAGTTGCCGGAAGGATACGGGATCGCGCAGCATACCGCACAGATTCCGCCCGGAAACCAGAAATATGCCATGAAATGGGACGGCGAGTGGCACATCACCTACGAGGTGTTCCGAGACATGGGCATCGCCTTTGCCGTGGTGCTGGTGCTCATCTTCGTGCTGGTGGTCGGCTGGTTTCAGTCGTTTTCCACGCCGCTGGTGATCATGGTCGCCATCCCCTTTTCATTGATCGGCATCCTGCCGGCCCACTGGGCCATGGGCGCTTTTTTTTCGGCCACCTCCATGATCGGGTTCATCGCCGGGGCCGGCATCGTGGTGAGAAACTCGATCATTCTGGTCGATTTCATCGAGCTTCGCCTCAGGCAGGATATGCCCCTGGATCAGGCGGTCATCGACGCCGGGGCGGTCCGCTTCCGGCCGATGATGCTCACGGCCGCGGCGGTGGTGGTGGGCGCCTCGGTGATCCTGTTCGATCCGATTTTCCAGGGGCTGGCCATCTCCCTGATGGCCGGCGAGGTGGCCTCGCTTCTCTTTTCCCGGATGACCGT
>CBFCZJ010000139.1:0-8708 GCA_965602445.1 uncultured Desulfobacterales bacterium
CCGTCGACCTTTATTACCTCACCGGTGATGTGCCGCGCTTTTTCCGACGCCAGAAAGACGATGACGTTGGCCAGGTCTTCGGGCTCGCCCACCCGTTTGAGGACGATTTCGGCCATGGCCATGCCGATGATCTTTTCCCGGGCTTCGGATTCTTTGAGCATTGCCGTGTCGATCAGCCCCGGAGCGACCGCATTGACGTTGACGTTGAAGCCGCCTAGTTCCTTGGCCAGGGCCTTCGTGTATCCGATGATTCCGGCCTTGGAGGCCGAGTAGTTGGACTGGCCGAATTTTCCCCGCAGGCCGTTGATGGAGGTGACGTTGATGATTTTTCCCGATTTTTGCTCCTTGAACAGGGGGGCGGTGTGGCGGACGAAATTGAAATAGCCCTTGAGGTTTACCTCCAACACCCGGTCCCACTGTTCCTCGCTCATCTTCCAGCAGACGCCGTCCCAGTTCATTCCGGCATTGTTGACCAGGATATCGAGGCTGCCGAAGGCCTCCAGGGCGGCGTTGACAACCCTTTCCGCGTCTGAAAACTTGGCGATGTCGCATGGTACGGCAGCCGCCTTTCGACCCATCCGGCGGATTTCTTCGGCCACCGCTTCGGCTTCGGCTTCGTGTTTGCGGTAGGTTAGACAGACGTTTGCCCCCTCCCGGGCCAGTCCTAGCGAGGTGGCGGTTCCGATTCCCTGGGATCCGCCGGTGACAATGGCGTTTTTGTTTTCCAGCAGCATGACAGACTCCTAATAATGAGGTGGGGATTGATTTTGCCCGTTTGGCCCCCGACGCTTTTTGCCCAGGCTTCACTCCCTTCGACGCCGCTTGGAGCGGGCGGGGCAGGCGGGACTGGCCGGTGCCAGGCGGCGCCGGCAAAAACAGGCGTCCACAACTTGGATCAGGCGCGATTTGTCCGGTTGGCGCACGATTATAAATTAGCTATATATTAGCTACATCGGGGAGGAGTCAAGAAAATTTTTGGTATTGACATTGAAATGAGATTGTAACTACATTGTAGCTAATCCAATTGCCGGCGCAATTGGATTTAGGTTTCACTTCGCGAAACAGGACAAAAACCAATTCGGCTATCTTCCGGTGGTTCTGAAACCAACCGCGGTTAGCGGTTCATCAGTCATGAGGACCGGCAGCGCCGTCGGTCCTGACTTTACACTTTTTCGATGGCAAGGAGGCACCCATGGCAGCCGTACCGGACAAGATCCAGACCTGGCAGATGGTACAACCCTACAGCAAGAACAAGGAAACCGGAGAAACGACAAAAGGAAAGATCGAACGAACCGAAATCCCGGTGCCGGAACTGGGGCCGGGAGATGTCCTGGTGGAGGTTGCCGGCTGCGGCGTATGCCACACGGATCTGGGCTATTTCTACGACGGGGTTCCCACCGTTTGCAAGCCGCCGCTGACCCTCGGCCACGAGATTTCCGGCAGGGTGGTGGCGGGCGACGATGCCTGGATCGGAAAAGAGGTCCTGATCCCGGCGGTCATGCCCTGTCGAAAGTGCTACCTTTGCAAGACCCGGCGGGGCAACCGATGTCTGAACCAGAAAATGCCGGGAAACAGCATCGGGATCTACGGCGGGTTTTCCAGCCACATCCCGGTGCCCGGCATCGATCTTTGCGAAGTCAAGAACCGGGGCGACATGCCCCTGGAGACGCTGTCGGTGGTAGCCGACGCCGGGACGACGCCGTTTCAAGCGGCCAAGAGGGCGCAGCTCGACGTAGGCGACAACGTGATCGTGATCGGCGTCGGCGGAGTGGGCCAGTACATGGTGCAGATCGCCAAAGCCCTGGGGGCCGGCTGCGTGATCGCCATCGACATCAACCAGGACCGGCTCGACAAGATGCTCGATTACGGTGCGGATTTCGCGGTCAACTCCATGGGCAAGTCGACCAGGGACGTGGCAGGAGAGGTCAAGGGGATCCGAAAGAAGCTCGGCCTGCCCGGTTTCGGTTGGAAGATTTTCGAGATCAGCGGCACCCGGCCCGGCCAGGAAACCGCTCTGGCCCTGCTGAGCTTTACCGGAAAGCTCATGGTCGTCGGCTTCGGGATGCAGAAAGTCGAGTATTCCATCAGCCGCCTGATGGCCTTTGATGCGGAGCTGATCGGCACCTGGGGGTGTCTGCCGGAGTATTATCCCCAAGTGCTTTCGATGGTGCTTTCCGGAAAGATCGATATCAACCCCTTTGTGCAGACCCGGCCCATGAGCACCATCGTCGAGGCCTTCGAAGAGGCCCACAGCCAGAGCCCGGATCAGCGGATCGTTCTGGTACCGGACTTTTAATGCAGTCTGGAAATCCGGGTCCTCAAGACGAGGCAGAGGCATCTGGCTCTGCCTTCAGGCAGGAAGAAAGAAAAATACGAAGCACGAAATTCGAATTTCGAATTTATTTGCTGCTTCAGGAAATTAACGAGTCAATTATTGAATCTAACCGGGGAGGTAAAATCATGGCTTTGGATTGGATGCCGAGAGACAACGAACCCAAGGACCACCGCTTGCACACCAGCCCTTATTGGGGGTCCGACGAGCAGGCCCCCAACGTCGTCTTTGAAAAGCGGCCCCTGAAGGACCCTGACGGAAAGGTGATCGACGGGCTTTATACGGCGGTGATTCGGATGAACAATCCGAAACAGTTCAACTCTTACACCACCGACATGGTCAAGGGAGTCATCGCCGGATTCGAAAACGCCTCCACGGATCGGAGCGTGGTGGCGGCGGTGTTTACCGCCACAGGACCCTACGCCTTCTGCACCGGGGGCAACACCAAGGAATACAGCGAGTATTACAGCCGCAGACCCGATGAGTACGGCCAGTACATGGAGCTGTTCATGCATATGGTCGATTCGATTCTGACGTGCAAAAAGCCGACGATATGCCGGGTCAACGGCATGCGGGTGGCCGGCGGCCAGGAGATCGGGATGGCCTGCGATCTGACCGTCGCTTCCGACCTTGCCATTTTCGGCCAGGCCGGGCCCCGGCACGGATCGGCTCCCGACGGCGGCTCTTCGGACTTTCTGCCCTGGTATGTCGGCATCGAAGACGCCATGTGGAACTGTGTTTCCTGCGAAATGTGGACTGCCTACAAGGCCAAGATCAAGGGGATCATCTCCAAGTGCGTTCCGGTGCTCAAGGTCGACGGCAAGTGGGTGCGCAATCCGATGGTGGTGACCGACAAGTATGTGGAAGACGGCGAGATCGTCTTCGGCGAGTTCAAGAGCGGGGCCGAGTTCAAGGAGGCCAAAGCCTTCGTCAAGGAGCACCAGCCCAATGCGGACTTCGAACTCCTCGACAAAGAGGTCGACGATATCATCTGGACCTTCGCCAACCTGTTTCCGGGCTGCCTGATCAAGTCGGTGGACGGCATCCGCCAGAAGAAGAAATATTTCTGGGATCTCATGAAGCATGGCAACCGGCACTGGCTGGCAGCCAACATGTCCGGGGAGGCGTTTCTCGGCTTCGGCGCGTTCAACACCAAGAAGATCACCGGCCAGAACACCGTCGATTTTATCAAGTTTCGGCAGAACATCGCCGACTGCCGCACCTGGGACATGGAGATGTTCGAAGACGTGATGGGCAAACCGCAGAAGTAGCGGCGACCTTGGCAGCAGTTTTGGCGACGGGCGGCCCAGGCGGCCGCCCGTTTTCGTCTTTCGCGGACAATGGGTTGCGCCCGCCTGCTTGTTTCCGCTAAAGGAAACGGATCGCCGGAGTCGTTTTTTGGGAATTTCCTGAAGGGAGGCTGTGCCCGTGAGATATCCAAAAGAGATCGTCCTCAAAGACGGTGGGGAAGCCGTCATCCGGCCGCTGGAAAAATCGGACGAACCGGCCCTGAAGCGTTTTTTCGAGGAAATCCCAGGAGCCGACCGCTGGTACATGAGATATGATCTGCTCAATCCGGCGGTGATCCGCAAATGGATCGACGGCATCGACACCGCAACCGTTTTTTCCATCATCGCTTTGTCAGAAGACCGGATCGTAGCCCACGCCAGTCTTCACATGAGAGGGTTCGGTTCCACCTGCCACGTCGGCCGGCTTCGAATCATGGTGCTGCCGGAATTCCGCCACAAGCGGCTCGGCACCTGGATGCTGCTGGACCTGATCCAGTTGGCAATGGACAAGGGCTTGAGCGATCTGCGGTCGGATTTTGTCGACGGCATCGAGGATACCGCCGTCGACGCGGCCCAGAAGCTGGATTTTTTCGAAAAGGCCCGGTTAAAGGACTACATCAAGGATCCACAGGGCAACCGTCACGACATGATCATCATGATGAAGCGCCTTCACAAGGAGTGGGGAGATTTTTGAACCGATTGCTGCGCAATCGGTTCAAAAATCTTAAATTTTTATCAGTTTCGCGTTTGATTACAGTGGCCGGCCAAGGCCAATAAATTCCAATAGAATTCCTTTCGGAGAACCTTGAATCTTGAACCTGGAACGCCGCGAAGCGGCAGCTTCTGAACCCAGAACCTCTGAACCCAGAACCCCTGACCCTTGAACGCCGCAAAGCGGCAAGGAAGCCACCATCGACCGGGAAAATCAAAAAGAGCTGACCTGGCCGACCGACAGCGAAGAGCTGGCCATCCTTTCTTTTCGCCGGCCCAGCCAGATCCGTGCAATGACCTTCGATGCCGAGTTCGGCCGGCACGCGCAGTACAAATCGCTCTATACCAAAAAAGAGAGCCTGGAGGCGATTGCCGCCCAACCCGGGGCCAACGTGACCGTCGCCGCAGTCGACAGATCGCACATCATCGGGTTTGCCGTGCTCAGTTTTCCCCCCGCCTCCGAGCGCTGGTCGGCGCTGGGTCCGGGCACCATGATGGAGGTCAAGGCCGTGGAGGTCTGCCGCCGCTGGCGATCGGCCAAAGTCGCCCACGGTCTGCTGCGGATGCTTCTGGGCTTTCCGGAGATCGAAGAAAGGATCGTGTACATGGTGGGCTATTCCTGGACCTGGGACCTGGACGGCTCCGGCCTGACCGCGCTGCAATACCGCCAGATGCTCATCCGGCTCTTTGAACCCTACGGATTTCAGGAGTTTCAAACCAACGAGCCCAACATCTGCCTCAAACCGGAAAATCTATTCATGGGGCGGATCGGATCCCGGGTGCCGGATAAAATTCAAAAAGATTTCAAGTGGCTGCGATTCGGGATCACCCCCTAACATCAAGCGCTCCCGCTATCGCGATCGTGCTTGATGTTAGTTGAGTGCCCGTCCTGCGAATCATGACCCCATCTCAAAATTTCCAAAATCCCAAGCACCAAATCCCAAACTTCGAACAAGCACCAAATCACAATATCCAAGCAAGGACAAAAGTCTTTCTGCGGGCTAAAAATGGTTTCACCCTGGATTGAACTGATCGCCCCGGGGGCCAACGGCAGGGTTCATGTGCAACTTTTCCCTTGACAAGAAACGCACCTCCTTTATAGTTGCAATATAGCTACAATGTAACCAAAAGGAGGGCCGAGTGAGCGAGACAGCGTCTGTTTCACCGGTGATTCGAGCCATGGGCCGCGCAGATCTGGATCGCATCATCGAGATCGACGCCATGGTGCTGGGAAAGCAGCGACCGGGCTACTGGGAGATGAAGCTCGATCTGGTGGAAAAACGTCCCCAGATTTCAGCGCTTGTGGCTGAATTGGACGGCCGGGTGGTCGGTTTTATCATCGGCGGCGCAAGCCGCTGGGAATACGGCGTCCCGGAAAACATCGGGTGGATCGACACCATCGGGGTGGACCCTGCCTGCCAGAGGAAAGGGATCGCCCGGGTCCTGTTCGACAAAATGACTGAAAGCCTCAAAAAAGGAGGGGTCGACACCATTACCACCTTTGTCAACCGGCGGGATTGGGTGCTCTTGAAATTCTTCAAAAACATGGGGTTTCAAAAGGGCGATATGACCAACCTCGAATTGGACATATAGAAGCTTTTGCAATGCCGGGTAGACGGCCCAATGGTGTCTGCGCCAAATGGGCGAACCCGGGTTTTTCCTTGACGCATAGATACAATACAGCTAAATAATAGTTACATTTTTCGACCCCCTATGCAGAACCGCTGTTGGAGAGAGCGTATAATTGGGTAACCCAAAGAAATGACAAATAGAAATAAAGTCTGAGCAAAATTCGGGTACATTGGTAGAAGGGGAAAACCATGAGGTATGCAGAGACGGGATATCATCTTGAAATCGACCTGACCCGGGGAAATGTCGAGCGGGTGGAAAGCGACCCGAGAGACACCGAGCTGTATCTCGGGGGGCTGGGAACCAACGCCAAGATTCTGTGGGACCGGGTGCCTCCCGAAGTGACGCCCTTCTCACCGGACAACCTGCTCATATTTGCCGCCGGGCTGCTATGCGGTACGCCGGCTACCGGCTGCAACCGAACCATTGTTTCGACCATTTCCCCCCAGACCGAGCTGCTTGCCTTTTCCATGATGGGCGGGTTCTGGGCACCGGAGTTGAAGTACGCCGGATACGACAAGGTGATCCTTCGCGGCAAATCGCCGGACCTGGTCTATCTGTGGATCCACAACGGCCAGGTCGAGATCCGGGACGCCTCGCATTTGCACGGAAAGGGGGCTGTCGAGACCCAGGAGCTGATCCGCAAGGAGCTCAACGAGCCCAAGGCCCAGGTAGCGGCCATCGGGCTGGCCGGGGAAAACCGGATTTTTTACGCCTCCATCGAGCAGGGCCGGTCCAGCGCCAGCCGGGGCGGCCTCGGGGCTGTAATGGGAGACAAGGGGGTCAAGGCGATCGCCGTTCGCGGCACCAAGGACGTCAACGTCGCCCGGCCGGAAGAATTTTTAGGGCTCTGCAAAGAGGTGCTCGATTACATCAAGTGGCGCGAGGAAAACCCGATTAAAGGCGTCATGCCCATTTTGGCCGGACTCGGCTCTCCTCAGGAGATGAAGGTCCACGACGAAAAATGGCACACCGAAAACTTCATGTGGGGAAATTCCCGGGTGCGCAGAAAGGAGTTCTGGACCGAGGAAATCGCAAAAGAGTGGACCGACACGATGGAAAACGCCCGCACGCGCCTCGTCAGCTGCTACAACTGCCCGATGGAATGCGGGGCGACCATTACCCCGCCGGACATGCCGACTTACATGATGAAGTGCTTCACCAAGCTGACCTATACCATGGCGGCTTTTTCGAATCTGGACTTCGGCCTGAAGATCGCACAAAAGGCCACCGAATACGGAGTGGACGGTTTTTCCGCCCCCCAGGTGATGGCCTTTGCCATCGAGCTCTACGAAGAGGGCATTTTGACCGACGACGACCTTCCGGAGTTTCCGGAGGACAACGAAGGGCGGTTTTACTACCTGCTGGATAAAATCGTCCGGCGGGAGGGGATCGGGGACGTGCTGGCCGACGGGACATACTGGGCGGCAAAAAAAATCGGCAAGGGCGCGGACAAATTCGCCCACAACACCATCAAAAAGCACGAACAGCTACCGCTGAAGCTATCCATGCTCAATCCGATCTATTTTCTCATGTACAGCACCGGGGAAAAGATCAACATCACCCAGATCGAAGGCCAGTTTCCCCAGGCGCCTTTTCCGAAAAAGGAGCAGAGGGAAGAGTTCGTCAAGGACTGGATCCAGGTCCCGGACGAAAAGTTCAAACAGTACTTCGTGGACTGGGAGCTGCGGGGGGAAAACTCCATTCCCTATTATCCGACCCCTCCAATGGTTTGCGACATCGTCGACTGGCAGGAGCGGATGCATTACATCGACGACGCCTTAGGCATGTGCGCGGGTCTTTCGTCGTTTCCCTTGAAGCCTCCGTATCACATCCACAATTATCCGAAGTTCATTTCCGCCGGTGCGGGCATCGAAATGGATGAAGAAAAGTTGACCGCAGCTGCAAAAAGATACCGGACCCTGGTCCGGGCCATCAACATCCGAAGGGGCATGAGGAGAAAAGACGACAAGCCGCCCGAGAATCACTGGAAAAAACGGTTTCCGGAGCTCGAAAAGGAGCTCCTGGACACCTACTACAAATACAAGGGGTGGAACAGCGAGGGGATTCCCACCAAGGAATACCTGGAAAAAATGAATTTGGAATATGTGAGCGAAGACTTCATCAAGCGGGGGATTCTGACGGAAAGCGATGATGCCCCCTCCGAAGAGACCCCGGCTGAAGAAGCAACCGTGGAAGAATAGAAGGCAACCAGCGAAGGGGGTGATCGCCGTGAAGGGTGAGAAAAAAACGAAGATCGTCAAAACCATCAAAATCGATGTCGATAAATGCAACGGCTGCCGGGCATGCGAGGTCGTCTGTTCCGCCTTTCACGCCTCGCCGAAATACAGCAGCAACAATCCGGCAAGATCCCGCATCAGGGTGATCCGCGATCCGCTCAGAGACGTTTACGTCCCGGTCTGCGCCGGGGAATACGCGGTGGCAGAATGCGCCGGAAGAGACAAGTACACGATCGACGGAAAAGAATACGACGAATGCGCCTTTTGCCGGGCCTCCTGCCCCTCCAGGCAAGAGTTCAAAGAACCCGATTCCGGGCTTCCCCTCAAATGCGACATGTGTGAAGGCGAAGACGAGCCCCTGTGCGTGCAGTGGTGCCTGGTCGATGCCCTGACCTATGAAGAACGGGAAGAGGAAGTCGAGGAAACAGAAGAGCAGGAGGAGCTGGAAATCGGACTGGAAGCGCTGGCCAGCAAACACGGGCTGCAGAAGATCATGGAGACCGTTGC
>CBFCZJ010000140.1:0-8675 GCA_965602445.1 uncultured Desulfobacterales bacterium
GAAGGCTCTTCGGTGACCTGCCAATCGATGACTTCCCATCTTCCGGAGGTTTTCGACAGCTTCATTTCGATATATCCTTTTGCCCTGGAACCTTCGGCGGAAACGATCAGTTCTCCCTTTTCCTGCTTCATCAGCACGCTGAAGGGGGTGGCCGAAGTCGAAACCGGCGCGCCGAGCGCTTCGATGCCGACTCTGTGCTCCTGCAAAAAGGCGTTCGCGGCGGTAAACATCTCGGTGTTTCCCGCCGCTGCCTGCATGCACTGGACCAGGGCCAGGTAAAGGACGAAAAGGGCGGTCAGGCTCAGGCCGAATCGGCGGCCCCACCGGGCTTTGGCTTTGGCGTCTTCGAACACGGTCGTAGCCGCCAGCCGGTCCCCGATCCGCCTTTTTGAAGGGGAAAAGACGATCATCAGCGCTTCAAGGGGCCAGAGAATCAGCATTGCCCATCGGGCGAGAAACTGCCACAGGCGGGGTTTTTTGCCGGTGCGGTCGCTGAGCACCCGGACTGCCATGGCGTATTTTCCCAGGGAATTGGAAAACAGATAGGGGCCGATGCCGACATAGAGAAGTCCGACAACCATGACCGGCCGGGTGAGAACCGCCATCCGGCGGCTGTCCATGGGGAGAAACAGACCGATGAGGCTCAAGATGAGGAAGGCACCGAGAAGACCGGCGAACGCATCCATGAAGGTGGCCGCGGTGCGCCGGACAAAGCCTGCAGGTTTGTCAGGCGCAGGCGCTTCGGATACGGAAGAGCTTCTATCCATGGGACCTCAGCCGGTGAACGAGGTGGGATCCCAATACGGCAAGGGATTCGGCGTCCAGGTAGCGGTCGGCCCGGGCTTCGAACAGAACCGAACACTGGGCGGGAAAATCTTCGTCTGCGTCGTTGAACAGCAGAAGAAGCGGAACCCGGGGCAGGGCAGGGATCTGCAGGGACAAATCGTAGGACAGCGAAATCAGCGGGGGCCGGCCTCCGAGGGCTTTGACGGCACCGTCGAGCACCGCAAGCCTGCCTGAAAAAGCCGACGCGATGGCCCCTTCCACGGTATCGGCGAAAAAGACGGTCAGCGGCCCGCTGTCCTTGAAGTCCCGGTAGGCGGTCCAGGCGTCCTCGGTGGGAAGCCGCTTCGGGCACATGAGCAGATAGCGGGCCAGAACCACGCAGGCATCATACGGGGCCTGCGAGCCGCTTTCATCGGTGATTTTTTCGGGAGTCACCCAATAGCGGGTGCCGAAAAAAGGGATCTGCGCCGCTCCGTTTTCCACGATGATATCGAGCACGCCGGCCCGCGCCGCAAGGTCGATTTCCGAAAGCTGTGCCAGGTACCGGCGATAGTTTTCCTTGAATACTTCAGCCCGCTTGGCTTTCAGTTTGTCCACTTTCTTTGTTCCTGATGTTTTTCTTTGGGCCGGTTGATTGGTTGACTGGTTGACTTGTCAAATTGTTGAATCGACGCTACCTGAGCCAACAAAATTTCGACGGGGGGCGCTTTTTACCGAATCGACCATTCAACGAATCAACCAATCAACCATCAACCGGTGGCGGAGCCACCGGTTGATGGCCAGACGAATTTCTGTTCTTTGACCGGCTCGCCCCAAGTGCGGTCCTCTCGTTCCTCGGCAAGGGAAAATCCCTGGCCTTCATAAAGATGCCGGGCGGCATCGAGGCCGGCAAAGGTCCACAGATAGACGCTGCGGTAACCGACCTGCCGGCAAAAATCCATGGCATTTCGAAGAAGGACTTTTCCGATGCCCCGCCCGCGGCAATCATCGGAGACGATGTACCACCGGAGGTGCGCGCCCTTGGTGTCCGCATCGACGCCGTCGATGAAAACGGAGCCGACCACCTTGTCGCCGTCTATCGCAAGCCAGACGCCGTCTTTTGCCGCATCGAAGCGGCCGAGAAACTCGGCCATCTCCCGGGCGACCTTCCGTTCGAAATACAGCCCGAACCCCCATTCGCTGTCATAATAGACGGCGTGCATTTCCGTGACCCTGCCCAATGCCCCAGGTCGGTAGCCCTCGATGTGAATGGTCTCCATGGCCCACAGCTCCTTGCCGGTATCAGAGGGTTTTCCGTTTTGCCTCGAAAGTATAGGCGGCCTGGGCGGAGAATGCAAACCCGGCAATGGAAGCATCGTGTCGGCAATAAATACCTGCTTTCTAGAAGAGGGAGCGGCTGGCAACGAGTAGAACGACTGCGAACAAGCCTGCGGCCACCGGCGTCATGATCCAGCCGACGGTGATGTTCAAAAGCATTTTGCCGCTGACAGTGCGAAGGCCGCCTACCAGCCCAACTCCCACCACGGCGCCGACCACGGCCTGGGAAGAAGAGACCGGCACCCCGAGCTGGGTGAAGATGTGAAGCGTCATGGCTTCTGCCAGCACCACCACGAAGGCGGAAAACGGGTCCAAAGGAACGATTCCCTTTCCCACTGTCATCATGACTTTTTTGCTGTAGGTCAACACGCCCAGGCAGATGCTGAGGCCTCCGATTGCCGAGGCCTCCAGCGGCAGGAGCAGGCCGGCGCTGACATAGACGCCGGTCACGTTGGCCACGTTGTTTGCTCCCAGCGAATAGGCGCCGTAGCTGCCGGCGATCAGGATTCCTGTAAAATAGATCAGGTTCCGGCGGGTAATGGTCTTTACGGTACGGTTCAGGATCGACCCTGAGACCCGATAAACCAGGTAGCCTAATACAATTCCCAAAACCGGCGTGAACAGCCAGCAGACGACAACCTTGTACAGCAGGGTAAAATCGACGTGCCCGGCAAGCAGTCCTGCGCCGACGATGGTGCCGACGATGGCCTGGGAGACCGAGGCCGGAATCGCCAGAAATGTCAAGGCCGTGATCGTTACCCCGGCTGCCAGGGTGCAGCAAAAAGCCGCCACCGGGTCGATGCGCGACAGCTCGTTGATCGTGGCCATGACCTTTGGTCCTTCGGCCACCGCCCCGATCAGCACGAAGACTGCCGTCAGCCAGATCGCAGTGCGATACTTGACCGCTCCGGTGGCCACCCCGGTTCCGAAAATGTTGGCCGAATCGTTGGCGCCCAGGCTCCAGCCGAGGAATATGCCGCTTGAGATTTTCCACATCAGCGCAACACCCGGGGCCTATTTCATGCTGACGTTGATGATGTGCAGATAGTCGCTGGCGTCTTCTACGATGTCGCTGATCGCGGTCAGACCGTCGATGAATTCGGCCAGGATCCGTCCCTCCCAGAAATCGTCGACCGGCAATTTCCAGAGGATGCGCTTCATTTCGAACTTGATGTCGTCGATCTTTTTTTCATAGATCCGCACGGCAAGGGTCTTTTCGCGCAGCTCGTTGCCTTCGATGAGCGCATGAAAGCAGATCAGCAGCATCTCGCAGATCCGAATATTGTAAAACGCCACCCGGATGCAGTCTTCTTTCAGGACCTCAGGAATCTCCATTTCGCTATAATGGTTGGCGGCGTCTTCGATGTCGTCGAACACCCGGTCCACGAGTTCGGCAAAACGGCACAGGTTCGGACGCAGGTAGGGAAGAAAGGCTCCTTCGTATATGGCGGCGATGATCTCCCGGCGGATCGTGTCCGCCTCCCGCTCCAAATGAAACACATGCAGAACCCGGTCCTTGTCCTCCTGGATGAGCCCTTCATGGAAACCCCTGCAGGCGGCGATCAGCAGCTCGATGTGGGCTGCGGTCTTGTCGATCACGGCCTGTTCTTTTTTGCCCTGCTGGAAAAATTTTTTGAACACCTCATTCTCCTCGGGCGCGCTGGATCAGTGCTGCGCTCATCAGGTCGATCATGGCCACCACCCCGATGATCTTCCCGTTGTCGCAGACAAAAACCCGCGCAATGTTGTGTTCGTCCATGACCCGGGCCGCCTCGAACATCTCCATATCCTTTTCAACGCAGAACACGGGACGGCTGGCGATTTCCGACACCTTGAGCGATGCCGGGTCGGTTCCTTTGCCCAGCACCTTGATGACGATGTCCCTGGCCGTAATGACCCCGTATTCGGGCGGTTCTCCGGGAAAGCGGACGATCAGCGAACGGATCCGCCGGTCGACCATCTGTTCGATGGCGTCATACAGCGAATAGTCCGCATCGACGAAGCGGATGTGGGTGGTCATAAATTCACTGAGCTTCACCTGAACACCTCCTGATTTTATGGTAGAGCGCTTGTCGGAATGACGTTCCGGCAGCAAGGGGTGACGGCTTGATTGAGCGCATCGATTCGGCTCTATAAACCACACCCCAAGCCCTCTATGTGGTTATTACTTTTAACCCAATGCACCTTATACCTGTTCGATCGGGAATGTAAAAATGTTTGTGCGGCAGCAGGCAGGGTGGACTGCCGGGCCGGGAAAACCTTTTCCTGCCCCCGGCCGGAGGGGGGGCGAAGCGTCGGTCGGCTCGCACGGGCCATTCACCTATTCTATGAGGTTTTGTTCATGAAGCACTTTGCGAATCTCTTCTACCCTTCTGCGGTTGACCCCGAAGTCCGAGTAGCCGACACGGGAGGCGGAACGGACGGCAATGATCCCTTCTGCCGAACGCAGGTGAAATTCGATGTCGTCGACGAAGCCGAAGATGCGGCTTTTTTCCTCTGCCTGAAGATAGTCTTCGGCAGCCGTGGTGATCCGGGTTCTGGGCCTGGTGTTGAGCAGCTCTTTCAGCGCCTTCCAAACCGTCATCGGATCTGCGGCCAGTCGAAGCGGTTCGATTCTGTGTGACTTGTCTCGGGCGTCAGAGGAGACGCAGTTGGGAGAGGAGGGGCAGGGGGACAGCCTGCCGTTGGTAAGCCCGATATCGGATGGTTGTTTCATGGCGGTGCACGACGCCAGCAGAATGATCGCCAAAATGACCGCTGCCGGTATGAAAAGTTTGCGGGTGAAAAGCACGGATCGCCTCTCATTGAATCAGGAGTCGGATACGGCGGCAATACAACGAAAGACCGCCCCGATCCTCGAACCGGACAGATATTACCTCAGACGGTGCCGGGGGTCAACGCTGCCGGACACAGTGGGATATCCATCCGGTCTGCAGACAGGAGGTGGGGTCCTCCGGAGCCCGGAATACACCGTAGCCTGTATTGCCGTGAAGCGGAAAAAGCAATAGGGTACAGACAAACAGGCCGGAATGGCAGTCATACCGTTTCGGCTCAAAAAAAAGGAGGTTTTGTTCATGTCGGAAGACAAAGACAGAGTGATGGAAGAAAAAGAAAACACCCAGAAGACCCTGGACAAGATCAACGTCGAATCCTCGACGGCCGAAACCTACAAAAAACCGGAGTCCGAAGGCAAGGACTGCATGGACCGGGTGGACGAAGCTAAAGAAGAGAACCAGGAAAAAATCGATGCCGAGTCATAAAATCTCTGGCGCGATTTTATGACAGTATTGCTCTGGAAAAACGAAAAAAACTTACTTCGCATCCCATTCCTATAGGGGCAGAATCATACATGGGATGATGAAAAACAGGGGTGCCCGGCGGGCATCCCTGTTTTTTTCAACTGAACTTGGACTATTCTTACTCAAATTTGATGGTTTCGTTTCCAATGGAGCGAAATGGGTGATGCGACGGCGGTATACGCTGTCTGGGCACAAGAACGGTATCGCTGCCTCGAGGTTGATGCCTTCGGGCCTACCCGCCTTGACTGAATCCCGTTTCTGCCGGCATCAATCGCTTTCAGCGATGTCCTCGGCCCGGTAGGTTCCCCATTTTCCGATCCGCACGATCCCGTCTTGGCTGAGCCCTTCGGCGATCGACTCGAACACGGCCTCTACGATCCGGGAGGCTTCCTTTCGGGGGATCCCGCCAAGCTTTTCGGCCACGCGTGCCGTGAGTTCTTTTTTGTTCATCGGTCAGATCCTTTGTTTTCATCCTTTGGGACTGTAATGCCGCCTCAGCCATGAAGACAGTCCGTCGAGACCTGGAAACAGGACCCGTTCTGTGATGTTGGACTGGTCGAGCTTGTCCCGGATCTCCCATTTGAGGGCCTTGGGCAGGATCACCCGCTTGTAGAGCCCTTTTTGCCGGAAAAGCCAGTCGTCCACGGCCAACCCCGAATTGGACATGACCGAAAAAAGCGCAAACTGGTTCACGATCCGGTCGTCCATGGAGGGGGGCTCGAAGAAAAGAAGAAAATCCTTCTCTTCTCCGAGGCAGTCGAACTGGTCCAGGGACCGGACTACGTCGTGAAAGGAGCTGTCCTCCTTTGCCGTTCGGCCGTCGTTGCGGGGCTGGAGGCTGGATAGAAGCTCCACGGTGAACGCCTGGGCGCCTTCTTCCTGGAGGCATCCTTTGAGCTGCACGGGCAAAAGGTCGTGGACCTTTTCGAAGTTGACCACCCAGATCACGCCGTCGAGGTCGAATTTTTCGTGGTTTGCCGTGGCAAAGTGAAGGGCGATGTAAGGAGAGTAGGTCCAGTCGAGCAGGCGGGTCGGAAGGCCATGGTGCTGGGCGATGGTCAGCAGGTGCCAAAAGGACGGAAGGTGGCTCGACACCGGCTGGCTGTATTTTCTGAAATTTCTCAGCAGGTGTCGTTCCAGGCTCTTGTAAGGTCCCCCGAGGCGGATCAGGGAGGTCTCCAAACGGTAATCCTTGTCTGAAAGCCCCCGGAACACGAACGGCGAGCGAAACCGCCGGATGTCCGATCGCCAAGCCCCCCGGAAGAGCTCTTCTTGAAGATCGCACCAGCTTTCGACGACGATGTCCTTGTCCATGAGCGGACCCTCCATGCCTACACCGGATGGCGAACAAAACGCTTGGTCGGCTTTCAAATACCGAAAACAAAGAAAAGATGCAAATTGGAGGAATCCTGCCCGGTATTTCCATTTCGGGGGGACATACGAGCCCTGCCGTCCCGATTGTGAACGAAGTTTCATCTGTTTGAAATGGAAAAGCTACCGATTGACAAATCCAGGTAAACATATGAAAAACTAAATTAGTGTTATCTTAATCAGATAGGACGCCGATGGTCTCTCTTATCCAATCCTTGAAAGCCTTGGCCGACGAAAAGCGGCTCAGAATCCTGCAGATCCTCACCGTCGGCGATCTTTGCGTCGGGGCCTTGGCCGCCCAGCTCGGGGTCTCGAATCCGGCTGTGTCCCAGCATCTGAAAATATTGCGGGAAGCCGGTCTGGTAAAAGGAGAAAAGCGGGGCTATTGGGGTCACTACATGGTGGACAAAAAGGCCCTGATGCAGATAGCCGAAAAGTTGCAGGCCTGTGTGGAAATGTCTGAAAATGAATGAGCCGCCGGCCCCCGTTGAGAACATGACGATTGCCGCAATATTGATTTTCGCCGTATTTTTCATCTCCATGACGCTGACGGTGGTCGACCTCGCGGGGGGCTCATTTTCTCCCCCCTTTTCGTCCTGAAAGGGAGAATCCATGTCAAAACGGTTCAAATTCGATCGAATGGAGCTGGCCGGAGCTCTCGGAGACCTCGGCACGCTTCTTCCCATCGCCATCGCCATGGTGCTGTTCAACGGCCTTAATCCGCTGGGGCTGTTTTTCAGCATCGGTGCTTACTATGTCGTTTCCGGAGTCTATTATGGGATAACGGTGCCGGTTCAGCCGATGAAGGTGATCGGGGCCTATGCCATCGCCACGGCCATGAGTGCAAACCAGATTTTGGCCTCATCCCTGCTCATGGGAATCGTCCTGTTAGTCATCGGGTTGACCGGAGCCATCGATATCATCCGAAAGTTCACTCCCAATTCGGTGATCCGAGGTGTGCAGCTTTCCACCGGGGCGCTGCTGATTTCCGGCGGAATCAAGTTCATTATCGGAACCTCCAAGTATCAGGTCCTTCAAAAAGCAGCGGAGCCCTATCTTTCAATGCAGGCTATCGGCCCCATTCCCATCAGTCTTCTGATCGGCTCGATTGCCGCCGTTGTAACTTTGCTGCTTCTGGAAAACAGGAAATTTCCGGCCGGTGTGGTCGTGGTGGTGGGCGGACTTGTTGCAGGTGTTGTATTCGGCGCCAGGGTCAACCTGGAGGGCGGCATCGGCATTCACCTTCCGAAAATCCTTCCTTTCGGTTTTCCAGACGGAACGGACTTTACGTTTGCCCTGTTTGCACTGGTGCTTCCCCAGCTTCCAATGACTCTTGGAAACGCGGTGCTGGCGTATACGGATCTTTCAAAGGAGTATTTTGGGACCCGGTCGGCCAGGGTGACCAACCGAAGCGCCTGCGTGAGCATGGCCCTGGCCAATTTTTTCAGCTTTTGCCTGGGCGGTATGCCAATGTGCCACGGCGCCGGGGGACTGGCGGCGCATTACCGCTTCGGGGCGCGTACCGCCGGGTCCAACGTGATGATCGGAATTCTTTTTGCGGTACTTGCGATTCTGCTGGGCGACAACATCGTAAAAATTTTCAATCTGCTGCCCATGTCCATCTTAGGGGTTCTGCTGGTGTTCGCCGGCGCCCAGCTCACGCTCACCATCATGGACCTGAAAAAGCGCAAGGACTATTTCGTGGCCACTTTGATACTGGGCATCACGCTGGCTTCGAATCTGGCGGCCGGCTTCATCGCCGGGATGGTCGTGGCCCAGGTGCTCAGATGGGAGAAGCTTTCGGTGTGATGCGAACAGGCAGCGCGGACGTGTCAGCGCTTGAACCGGCCGTTTGAATCAATGCCGGTTGATGGGTATCCGGCCCGGGTCGCCCGCAAACGG
>CBFCZJ010000141.1:0-8635 GCA_965602445.1 uncultured Desulfobacterales bacterium
CCGCTGTCGGCGGCTCCCGGAACCAACCTCCCCCTTTAATGGTGGTCCTGCTCTTCATCTCCGTGGCTGTCGGTTTCCCCGTGACCGTGGCCTTGCGCGTCCTCTGATTCCTTTTCCTGCGTTCCTCCATGCGTGTGGCCGTTTTCCGCTTTCATTTCCGACGCCGCCTCCCTGACCAAGCGCTGGTAGCGTACCTGACTCATTTCGGGAATCCGGTCCACGAGCGCCACCAGTTCCCAAAGATCCTCGTCGGTATGCGTGGGTCCGAAAGCCGGCATTCCGGTCATTTTGATGCCGTGCTTCGCGATCCAGAAAATCGCGCCATCGCCCCATTCTTCCTGGATGTGTCCGGTGGTCATGTCCGGCGGGGACGGATAGAGCCCTTCGGCGTATTCAGATGCCCGATACCCCGGTGCGCCGTGGCAGTACCGGCACATTTCGTGGTAGTGAGAGACGGCCGCGTTGCCGAAATCCAAGGCGCCGCGAGCCGGCCCGCCGATATCCTCGCTTCGCACCTCGATGGATCTGTCCCGCAGCATTTCGATAAAAGAGGAGGTGATCCCCCAGTGGGGTTCGGTGGCCGCGATGTTGTAGGCGCCGGACCACGCATACAGCAGCGCCCCTGCCCCCACGACCACAGCGGCGATGACAACCGTCAGTACGTACCTCATGTTTTCCTCCGAATATCCGGCTTGGAGAGCGAGCGGCAACCTACTCCTGCCAATCTGGAGAAACCAGAAAAGCTGTCTCTGGTCAATGTCAGAAATGGCCGTCAGAACCAGAAGCGCACGCCGCAGATCCAGGAAACCATGTCCGTATCCTTTCCGGCCGCCTCTGCGAAGTCCTCGGTTTCCCCAAGCAGCCGGTGCCAGGAAACGCCGAGGTAGGGAGCGAATTTTCGGTGGATTTCATATCGCAGCCGGACGCCGAGTTCGATGTCGCGGATACCGGCGCCTTCCCCGTATTCCCGCACCTCGTCTGAGCCGGCCCCGGCCTCGAAACGCGGCTGGAGGATCAGCCGCTGGGAGAGCAGCAGGTCGTATTCGGCTTCCAGCGCCGCCGAGAGGTCGCCGTCTTCACTGAGATAAACGGTGGCGTCGATCTCGAACCAGAGAGGTGCAAGCCCCTGGACGCCCAATGCGGCAAACGTGCGCGAGGGATCCGGTTCGAAGTCGTGCCGGGCCCCGATCCGAAGGTCCCAGAACGTGGCGATGTTGCGGCTGTAGAAAAGCTCGGTTTGGACTTCCTCGAATTTTTCTGCCTCCACCGACCAGGCCCCTTCGCTTTCAAACCAGAGCTTGTTGTAATCTTCGCCGACCCAGGCTTGAACATCCCAAAGCAGGATGTCATCTTCATCTCCGGTCCGATATTCGAAGCGGTCTGCGCTGAACACGGCAAATACCTCGTTGTCGTGGACCGGCTGCACGCCGAAATTTTTCTGGGCGCCGGCATCGTCGTCATCGGCGTATTTTTTGATGCCTTCCCCGGTTTTCGGATGGGTGTGTACGTCCTCGTAACCCGCAGGCATTCTGTGCTCTTTCCGGGCAGCGTAGGCATCCGTGCCCGCCGAGGCCGGCACCGGTAAAAGCAAGACAAGCAAAACGACCCCCCATTTTTTCATGGCAATGGATTCCTTTTCATGCGACCCGAACGACCTGAAACATTCCCGCCTCCATGTGATAGAGCAGGTGGCAGTGAAAGGCCCAGTCTCCCTTCTCGATCGGTGTGATCAAAGCAGAGAGCACCTCCCCGGGCTTGGTCAGCACGGTGTGTTTGAATGGCGCCTTGTCGGCCCCGTTTTCGAGCTGCATCCACATCCCGTGCAGGTGGATGGGATGCTCCATCATGGTGTGGTTCACCAGAAACAGGCGCAGGCGCTCGTTGTGGCGGAACAGATAGGGGCCGGGGTGTTCGCTGAATTTTTTGCCGTCGAAGGAGAACATGTATCGTTCCATGTTCGCGGTGATGTTGATGGTCATCTCCCGGTCGACGGTTCCGGCGTATGGCTGGGGTTCGGTAGAAACGAGATCGTCGTAGGTCAGCACTTTCCAGCCGTCGTCTCCGATGCCGATGCCCGGCTCGTCCAGGCGATATCGCGGGTTCATGACGACCATGGCCACATTCGAACGGTTTCCTTCCGGTTTGAAGGGAGCAGGTCCGTTGGGGCCGGGAATGCGGTCGTCTTGGCTCATCGGTTCGGAGTCGTGGGTCATGTTTCTTTGGCTTTTCCCTCCCATGGCGCCGTGAGCCATCCCCCCCATGCCGATGTCTTGCAGTCGCCTCACCGGTCGCGGCCGAAGGGCGGGCACCGGGGCTTCCAGGCCGAGTTCCGGGGCAAGGGTGCCCCGGGTATAGCCGCTTCGATCCAGGGATTCGGCAAAAAGCGTGTAAGCCCGATCCTTTCCGGGCCGCACCAGCACATCGTATGTCTCGGCCACCCCGATGCGAAATTCGTGGACCACGACCGGCCGAACCGCCTTGCCGTCTGCCATGACCACCTCCATGTCCAGCCCGGGGATGCGCACGTCGTAGTTGGTGGTGGTGGAGGCATTGATGAAGCGAAGACGGATCGTTTCGCCGGGGGTAAACAGCGCGGTCCAGTTCATGGACGGAGAATGGCCGTTCATCAGGTAGGTGTATGTGTGGCCGGTCACGTCTGCCAGATCCACGGGGCTCATCCGCATTTTTCCCCATGCCATCCGGGCCGCGACCGTGTCTTCAAATCCGCGCTCGCCGACGTCGTCGAAAAAATCCCAGACGGTGCGCTGTTGGAAATTGTAGTAGTGACCCTCTAGGTTGATGTTGCGGAAAATCGCCTCCGGATCTTCGAAAGACCAGTCGGAAAGAACCACGGGGTAGTCCCGGTCGTAGGCGAAGGGTTCACCGTCTTTGGGATCGATGACCAGAGGACCGTAGGAGCCGGTCTGCTCCTGAAAGCGCGAGTGGCTGTGGTACCAGTAAGTCCCCGCCTGTTTGACCCGGTATCGGTATTCGTAGGTTTCTCCCGGCCGGATTCCCTCGAAATTGACGCCCGGAACCCCGTCCATGGGAAACGGGACCAGGATTCCGTGCCAGTGGATCGAGGAGTGCTCCGTGTCCATCAGCCGGTTTGTCACGTTGAGTACGATGTCGTCGCCTTCCCGCAGATGAACGAGCGGGCCCGGCACCGAACCGTTGACTGCGGTGGCCGTTGCCTGCCTTCCGTCGATTTCGATCGGAGAGTAGCCGATGGAAAGATCATATCGGCGACGGGGGGATGCACCACGGATTCCATTGCCTGCCGAACCGGCCCACGCGGGAAGCGGAATCGCAAAGTGAACACCGGCCAGGAAAATCCCCGCACCGGCGGCCTTGACAAATTCGCGGCGGGTCATGGTCTTCGATTTGCTCACGGTATCTCCTTTTAAAAGGGGGCTGTCGCGAGACCGTATGGGGTCCGATTCCGAGTCAACGTTGGGGCATCATTCTCAGATGACGCCAGTCGTGGGTGACATGGCAGCGCCAGCACTGCTTCAAATCCATGCCGAGATCTGCGCCTTCAAGCGAGGGATGGGTTGCCACGATCATGGTTTTGAACTTTTCGTGGCCGTGGGAATCCGGGGCGCGGTGGCACCTGTTGCAGCTTCCCCTGTCCTCGGGAGGATGGCGGAACCCGGCGATTTGCCATGTTTCGATACCGTGGCAGGTCCTGCAATCCTCACCGAAAAGGGAATCGTGCGGATCGAGGTGGCACCGATCGCATTTCAATTCCGCGTTCAGCAGGGTGTGATCCATCCGCGAGATTTCGCGGCCGGGGGCGTGTTCGGTGTGGCATTGCAGGCAGTGCCGCTCGGCACCGTGAAAACGGATCGACGGCCTCATCCGATCGGTTTCTTCATAGAATTTATGGCAGTTGAGGCACATGAATTCGGATACCCCCTTCCAGGGGACGTGGCAATCGCCGCAAGCCGCCTCTTCCCGGTGCGCCGGGCTCAAGGGCCCGGGCGCGGCGGCATTTTCGTTCGTAAACAGCCAGACGGAAAACGCGGCCAAAACGGCGGCCATAAAAAAATGAAACGCTCTCACGGCAGCCACCTCAGGCCGTAATAGATGGTGGACAACACATGGACGGCGATCATGGCGAACAAAAACGCGGTCAGGTAGACATGGGCCCTGCGCCATTTGCCGAAAAGCGCCTTCGTCTTTGAGAAGCCCTGGAGCGTGTATTCGTAGTCAACGACTGCCCGGGCGAGTACGACCACCTCCTCGCAGCGATCGAGCTCCCTGCGGTCGGGTGCAATCCCGCCTTCTTCCAGTTCCGGCAGGTCGTCCAGTTCCAGAACCAGGGTGCAGGCTCTGCGGTCGACCTGGGATTTTTTCATTTCCAGCTCTCTGCGCATTCGTTGGGCATCCTGGCGCAGATTTTTCTCCGACCTCCCGATATTTCTGAGCAGGTAGCGGCCGATCAGCCCGCTCAAGACGATGGCCACCATCGCCAGAAAGGCCAGTGTGCCGTTCATGCTGGCATACTGGTGGCCGGAATGGAGAATCACCAGGGTGGGCCCGGTCAGTCCGGCATAGATGTGGTACGAAAGCGGGTTCTGTTTCCCTTTTTTCTTCAAAACTCTTTTGCGAAAGGGATAGACGAGAGTGTAGCCCATCACGAGCGTTCCGAGGATTCCCACCAGGTGCCCCGGCACGCTTCCGCTCAGGTCCGGGGCCCGGATCAGCATGAAGCCCATCAGCAGCCCCAAAAACAGGAGCGCCAGCGAGCCCGTGATCCTTCTTTCGTTGAACACGATCAGGCCTCCAGGACGATGTCGCTCTTGGGAACGGCTACGCAGGTGAGAATGAAACCCTCCTCCCGGTCTTCGTCTTCCAGACCGTCTTCGATGTCCATGTCCACTTCACCGGACAGCAGTTTCACCTTGCAGGTACCGCAAAATCCCTGCCGGCACTCGTATTCGATTTCGATGCCGTTATCTTCGGCCAACTCGAGAAGGCTCTCGAAGCGACCGTTCCACTCCAAAACCTTTCCAGACTTTTGGAACGTTACTTTGTAGGCCATTTATTCCTCCTTCATCAGCGTTCTCAGGATTTCCCGTGTCCTCTTGCTGCGGATGTACATTGCAACCAGTGTGGCGATGAAAAAGGCCACCAGCAGGGTCATGGTGAAAAAATGCGCCCAGGACATCCCCCATGCGCCCTCTTCGCGGTCGAGGTACTTGGCAGAGATCTTCATTTCGTCCCTGAACCATTGGATGTCGGTTTCCGACGGCTCTTGGGCGCGCGCAATGCCGCTGAGAAGGGGAGGCGTCTCCTGGAACGACGGCAGAGAGGTCATTGGTTCCCCAGTACCGAGCAGTGCAGTAAAAAGAGCAGCGACCAAAATCAGCGGAAATCGTCGCATCCGTCGGCGGAAACTAATGGAAGGGTTCATGCTCGCTCCTTGGCCTGTCCACAAAAGAATTGTCGATAACAGTTAGTATGGTGTTCCGACTTGATCAATACTGCCTAACCTGTATTTCTCGTCGGGCAGCTCCGTCCAGTGCGTTCGGAAACCGAGGGAAAATGATCAACATGAAACCGGCATGGGGGGTCTTCAAGCTACTGAACCACTTCAGTGAGCCCCTCCATTGCTTTTTCACGGTGGTTCTTGAACAAGGGGATACCCTTGCTGCAGCAAAAAGAATAGGTCCCGACCCTGGTCGGTGTAAATTCGATGGTTTTGGGGATGCTGCTCAGATCTTGCTGAAATGCGATTCCAGCCTCAGGAAAGTCGGCAACGACATCGTGCGGGGTGATACCTTTTCCCTTGGATACGCTCAATTCCACCGGGACGCCTATCTATAGAAAAGTTCTCCTTCATTTGCTTCGGGTCCAGATCCTTGCCCAACCCGAACGAGACAAACTCGAATCGAAGCTTTATCCGCTGCTCCGGAAAAAGCTCTTCAAATCGGAGAGCGACGGCATCCCGCGAAAGACCAGTTCCCCGTCGACAAGGATATTCGGAGAGCCCTTGATCTGATGTTTTTTTTGAAGCTCCGCATCGTCTTCCACGTAGCGGATGGCATAGGGAATTCCCATTTTTTTCAGTTCCCGTTCCAGTATGGCACAATGCTGGCAGGAACGGCTCACGGCCAGTTCGACGTTCATTTTCACACCTCCCTTCGCCCGGTTATAAGAAAAATCCTGTGTTTTCATCCGCAGCGGGGCGGGTCCGAGAGCCACGGCGCCTCCGGATAGCTTTCCCGTCTCCATCGCCACCCCAGGTCGACGATTTCCCCCGGTGATTTACTCGTGGTCAATACCTCCAGCGTTTTGCCCAGCACCGCCGCCTGCTGGTTGACGTTGCCGGGCTCGCCGAAGGGGTGTCCGAAGGGCCACCGCAGATAGACCGACCGGGGAGGCTTGACCTTCTCTGTGTACTCGCGCACGATCGACACGCTCACGGTGGGGATGCCGGCCTGCTCGATGGCTCTCTGGATCAATCCCACGGATTGATTGCAGATCCCTCATGCGGGTGTCAGCAAGACGGCGTCCACCTTGTCTTTTTTCAGCAGCGTTGCCGCCTCCGGAGCCGTTTCATGGATCAGCGTCTGCACGTGAGGCCCGTCGATGTGCCCCATGAAGGAAATATGCCGCTGTGACACCGCACCGATGCAGCCGGCGTCGTGCATCTCTGCGAGCCGGGCCAGCGGGAATACCACGTTCAGGTCCTGGCGGGCGTCCTTGTGATCGTAGTAGTCGTGGGTGATCGTGTAGTCGCTTTCGATGGTTTCCGCATCGAGGATACGAAACGACGGGTCGCCGTTGCTGTCTGCCATGTCAAAGGGCGGCTGGTTCCGGTGGTGAACCCCGGCCGTGGTGACAATGGCGAATTTGCTATTTTCGATTGGCTTGGCGACCTCGGCCCAGGGGATCTCGTCGGATTCCATCGGGCGGAATGACGCGACAAGTTTGTCGGCCAGCGCGGGGATGCGGGCGGCCAGAAACGAGATTCCCCGGTGAATCGTTCTTTTCAGCGCCACGGATACCCTCCTCATTGCTTTAAATACGAGTAGGCGGGCCAGGCGCCAGCCATCGTCACCGGCGCCAATCGTGTCCGGCCCAAAGCTTGCTCCTTAGTAGCGTCGAATGATTCTGATTGTAAAGCCAATGCATGTCGGCGAGGGTCAAATATCCACCCTTCTCAACCGCAAGGCGTTTCCGATCACCGACACCGAGCTGAAGCTCATGGCGGCGGCGATCATCGGAGACAGCAGCAGCCCGAAGAAGGGATACAGCACGTCGGCGGCGATGGGAACCCCCAGTGCATTCTTACATCAACATGGATTGAGTGATCACCCATACCCATTCGCTTCGCGTCATTTCGAACCGTATCGGAAACCGGAGGGGCTCAGCGCATGTCGTCGATCTGACTCTCCAGCCGCTCGATCTGCTCCATCTTCCGATCGATCTTGTCCGGATCCGCGTTCTTGCTATGGATCATGTCGGACAGCTCCCGGCGATCCCTGTGCAGTTCCTCTGTAAGGGCCCTGCGCTGGTCGTTGCGGTAGGAATTTCCATACCCGCGGAAACCGTTTTCGCCCGAAAAGCCGTTCCAACCGTAGCCTCCGCCCCTCATTCCGCCTCGGCCTCCATAATAGCCGTTGCCCCTCATTCCGCCCGGGCCCCCGTAACCCTGGCCGCCCATCATGCCTCCTCCGCCCATCATGGCCAGGGTTTGGCCTCCGGCGGGGCCCGGATCCGCTGCCTGCACGGCAGCTGCCGGGATCGTTGCAATTGCCAGACAAACCAGCGCCAGAATGGGGATTATCGTTTTTTTTCTCATCGTTTTTGTTCCTTTCCGGGCAACGATGGTACCATGCCCCTTTCACCGGGCCTCAATGACAGCATTGGGGTTTGCCTCCGGTGGATTTGTCGAGCCGCTTCAGGTACCGTGACCAAAAGCCTCCGACTTTTCCGGTTTTCGGTCCGGTGATGTAAAGTTCCGGGTTGGCGTCGAACTCCCGTTTGCAGCCCGGACAGCAGAACCGGTAGATTTGCCCCTGGTAAAGGGTGCTCAGTTCGTCCGTCACTTCGGGAATTTTTCTTCTGCAGACCGGATCGATATCGCCGGTATCGGTATTTTTCGTGGATGGTTTCATCTCAGCGGTTCCTTTTCCCGCACGCTTAAGGGAGGCGGTTGCGGCTATGAGGACAGCTCCCTGCGCATCTGCTCGTACTGGCCGCGGTCGATTTCCCCCCTGGCGTAACGGGTCTTGAGAATGTCCACGGCGTCACACGCGCTTCCCCCGTTTCTTTCGTTCCGGGTGGCGGCAAGAAGCCAGTTGATCATCAGGATCAGCCCGAACAGGACCAGCCCCCAGAAGACCAGCATCAGGCCGCCCATGCCCCAACCGCCCATGCCGCCCATCATGTGGCCGCCGTAGCCGTAGCCGTAGCCGCCGCCGGGGACAAATTCCCGGTACAGGAACACCCCGGCCAGAAACAGGACGGTTACGACGAGAATGATGGTTACTGTGTTTTTCTTGCCGTTCATTGGTTGTCTCCTTACTCATGTGAAACTTCGGTCGAAGTCGGGGTTTTTGTAGGGCCCGACCTCCGTGTCGTGCCGACGTGAACGGCACAGAGGCCGTTCACTACATCGGCA
>CBFCZJ010000142.1:0-8618 GCA_965602445.1 uncultured Desulfobacterales bacterium
ACGGCGTCGACATCGCCGGGGCCACAGGCACCACATACACCACTACCCAGACCGACGTCGGCGCCCAGATCTCCGTGGTCGCCTCCTACACCGACAGCTATGGCACCACAGAAAGCATTTCCTCGGTCCCCACCGCCCCGGTGACCAACGTTAACGACGCCCCCACCGCCACCCATCTGACCACACCGGAAACCTACACAGAAGACGCAGCGCACGATCTCACCGACATCGTGGTCGATGACGTGGACACTGCCAACCTCACCGTCACCCTGACCCTGTCGGATCCGGCCGCCGGCACCTTGAGCACCGGCACCTCCGGCGCGGTGACCTCCACCTTCGCCGGCGGGGTGTGGACCGCCTCCGGGGCCATTGCAGACGTCAACACCCTTCTGGCGGGCGTGGCATTCACCCCGGCATCCGGCTACAACGGCGACTTTACCATTGCCGTCAGTGTGGACGACGGGGCGGCCCCGGCGGTGACCGGGGTCAAGAATGTCGCTCTTGCTTCGCCTGCGGCTCCGCCACCCACGGTGCCGGTGGACGACAACACGACCGATCCGGAACCGATTGTCGAGCCCGAACCGGAGACCCCTCCAGAAGAGCCGGAACCGACAGTGGAGGAAGAGGCCGCGGAAGAGGAAGATTCCTTGAGTGAAGAGGCATCAGATGGTACAGTAGCAGCCAGGGTTCTGGCGTCATCCGGCCAAAGCGCTGCACAGCTAGGATTTTTCGGCAGCCCGCTTCGAGATTCCGAGCAGGCAGCCGTCCGGAATTTTACCTATGACGGCGGCATGGGTGACGATCTGATCGACATCCAGCCGGCCGAAACGCAGCCGGCCTGGTACCAGCCGACGTCGAACCTGACGATAAGCGATCCGAATTTCCAGAAAAATGCGTTTGAAATCCTGACGGCACGGGCGTTCGAATTTCTGGAAAACTCCCTGGACGGCCTGAAAAAAGAGACGGCCGGCGATATCGAATATAACAAAGCGGTTCTCAGCACCTCGATTGCCGTGGCGACGGGGCTTTCCATGGGCTATGTCGTCTGGCTCCTTCGAAGCGGTATTTTACTCAGCTCCCTGCTTTCTTCCATGCCGGCCTGGCGGTTTTTGGACCCCCTTCCCATCCTGGCAGGAAGAAGAGACGACTCCGAAGAGGAAGACGAAGAATCCCTGGAGGCCATCATCGAAAAGGGATCGCAGGAAAAAAATCAGCAAGACAAAAAAGAGTTGTCCTCTGCTGAAGCCTCGAGCTGAAAGAGACCGATATGCGCAGGTTGAGCGTC
Source organism: uncultured Desulfobacterales bacterium (assembly GCA_965602445.1). GTDB lineage: Bacteria > Desulfobacterota > Desulfobacteria > Desulfobacterales > CAFBRK01 > JAIPEL01. The sequence continues at coordinate 1,286 of CBFCZJ010000142.1, forward strand.
AAATTCCGCGTCGTGTCCGGCATGGTCGGCTTGACGGTCAGCATCGTCATTCTGGCCATGTATCTTAACATCATCCCGGACAGAATCGGCGCCGTGCGGGACGGTAGAATTTCCCTGGCCGAATCGATTGCGGTGCACTGCACGGCCCTGGTGATGGGTGGGCAAACCCCCCGCCTGGAAAACGATCTGAACCTGCTTGCCGAGCGAAACCCCGATCTGCTCTCCTTTGCCCTGCGCCGCCTGGACGGCCGGATGTTGGTCACCGCCGGCGACCACGACAACCACTGGCAGCCGCTGGAAGGAGAATACTCCACCGAAAACCAGATCCTTGTTCCCATCTCCGACGGCGAAAAACGATGGGGGCAGCTCGAGCTTCGTTTCACGCCCATGAGAGAAGAGGGGCTCATGGGGGTATTGCAGACGCCGGCGGTGAAAATCGGCCTGTTTATCGGGCTGGCCTGTTTTCTCGCATTTTACTTCTACCTGGGCCGGGTGCTGCGCCAGTTGGATCCGTCCCAGGCGATTCCCGGCAGGGTTCGGGCGGCGCTGGACACCATGGCCGAAGGCCTGCTGGTGCTCGACCGAAAAGAGCAGGTCGTTCTCGCCAACAAGGCCTTTGCGACGCTGATCGACAAATCCCCGGACAGCCTATTGGGCCACCGGGCCGGTGAATTTCCCTGGACGGACACGGAAGGCAAGAAAATTGAAAAGAAAAACCGGCCGTGGATCCAGGCCATGAGCACAGGTGAACTGGTGTCAAACCAAATGATGCGGTTGCCGCTTTCCGAGCACGACCGTCGCACGTTCAATGTCAGCTGCTCGCCGGTGCTCGGCGCCGCCGGAAAGTATGCCGGGGTCCTGGTCAGCTTCGACGACGTCACCCGGCTCGAACAAAAGGAGACTGAACTTCGCATATCCAAGGAGGAGGCAGAAAGGGCCAACCAGGCCAAGAGCGTCTTTCTGGCGAGCATGAGCCATGAAATCAGAACACCGATGAACGCCATTTTAGGGTTCACGGAGGTATTGAAGCGCGGCTATGCCCGAAGCAAGGAAGAGACCCTCCGGCATCTGAACACCATCCATTCCAGCGGCAAAAGCCTGCTGGCGCTGATCAACGACATTCTGGATCTTTCGAAGGTGGAATCCGGCCGCATCGAGATGGAAAAATCCTACAGCGAACCCCACCGCATCATCCACGAGGTCCTTCAGATCCTGAAAGTGCAGGCGGACGAAAAAGGGCTCTATCTTCGATTCGAAGCCAAAACTGCTCTGCCGGAAAAAATCGAAACCGATCCGGCCCGCTTTCGGCAGATCGTTTTCAACCTGGTGGGAAACGCCTTAAAGTTCACGGAGCAAGGCGGGGTGACCGTGACTGTCCGCTTCAACGAAAAGGGCGCAGAGCCCCGGCTGGTTGTCGATGTCGCCGACACCGGCATCGGGATTCCGGCCGACAAGGTCGAGAGCATTTTCGATCCCTTCACCCAGGCGGATTCCTCGGTGACCCGGCGCTTTGGCGGAACCGGCCTCGGGCTTTCCATCAGTAAAAGATTTGCCCGGCTGCTGGGCGGCGACATCCAGGTGGCCAGCAAGCTTGGCAAAGGAAGCACCTTCCGGGTCCTTCTGGCGGCAGGGGACACGAAGGGGATTCATCTTCTTACGCCCGAAGAGGCGGCGATGCCGCTGGAAAAGATGTTCGACCAGGATACCGGCACGTGGCAGTTTAACAAAGCGCGCGTGCTGGTGGTGGAAGACGGGGTGGAAACCCGGGAGCTGATTCGGCTTCTGCTCGAAAGAGCGGGGCTCGATGTGGAGGAGGCGGAAAACGGCGCAGAAGGCGTGAAAAAAGCCGCCGCCAAGGCCTATGACGTCATCTTGATGGACGTGAACATGCCGGTCATGGACGGTTTTACCGCGGCGACAAAATTGCGGCAAAAAGGACTCAAAGCCCCCATCGTCGCCCTGACCGCCAACGCCATGAAAGGATTCGAGCAGGAATGCCTGGATGCCGGCTACTCGAATTATCTCACCAAGCCGATCGAATTCGATCCTTTCATGAATCTGATGGCGGATCTCGTCGGCGGACACCGGGTAAAGGAATCGGCCGGTGCGATTTCCGGCCTGCCGCCTGATCAGAAAAACGGCGCCGTGAAAAAGAAAAAAGACGGAAAGCCGATCCCCATCGTTTCCAAACTGCCCGGCGACAACGAGGCGTTTGCAAAGATCATCGTTCGATTCGCCATCCAGCTTGGAGAAAAGCTGCAATCCGTCCAACAGGCCCGGAGCAGCGGCAACCTGGAAGAGATTGCCGCCTTCGCCCACTGGCTGAAGGGGGCCGGCGGCACCGTGGGCTTCGATGAATTTACAAAGCCGGCCAGACGCCTCGAGCAGCTGGCCAAGGAGGGCGGCAAAGAATCCGAAATCGCAGATGCCCTTGCCGCCATCCGCAGCCTGGCCGGTCGGGTCAGGGTGCCGGCAATGAAAGTGGGCACCGTCTCGGTTGAAGGAAGCAAGGCCTCCGTGAAGCCGTCGTCTGGCCGGCGTCCTTCCGCGACAAAGACCACCCCATCGCCTGGGGTCAAACCAAAGGTGCGGGGCCGATCGCCGGGTGTTTCAGGCGGCATATAGACCATTTTCCCTGCTCGCCAGAAAGCTTCGGATAAAATTATGACGAATTTACAGCCGGACCCATACCTGCCGGAAGCAGCCCAGCTGCTGCTGGATTCAAAGATCATGATGATCGACGACGAGCCGACCACCCTGTCAGTGGTCCGCTCTTTTCTGAAAAGAGACGGGTACCGAAACTTTATCCTGATCGATGACTCCCGCCAGGCATTGAAAGCCATCGAGGAAACCCGCCCCGACGTGCTTCTGCTTGATTTGATGATGCCCGAGGTGTCCGGGTTCGACATTTTGAAGGCGGTCCGCAGACACCCGAAACTGGGACATCTTCCGGTGATCATTCTGACGGCGTCCGAGGAGGCAGACGACAAGCTTGACTGCCTGGGTTTAGGGGCGACTGATTTTCTGGCCAAGCCGGTGGATCCGAGCGAACTCAGGCTGCGGGTGCGAAACACGCTTACGGCAAAAGCATACCTGGATCAGCTGGCCTATTATGACCGTCAAACCAATTTGCCCAACCGTCACACCTTTCTCGAGCATCTGGAATGGACGTTGAACTGGTCGAAACGCAATGAAAACCGGTTCGCCCTGCTGAGCATCGAGATGGACCAGTTCGACACCATCAGCGACACCGTCGGTCTGTTCGCCGGCGACGAAGTTCTGCGAGAAGTCTCCGATCGTCTGAAAGAAGTGATCCATGAAGGGGATTCACCAGGCCGCATCGACCCGGCACAAAAACCGGACAGCCACCTGTCCCGCTTCGAGGGGGGCGTTTTCACCCTGCTGCTTCACCGAATCTCGACCGAAGGAGAAGCGGCGCAGATCGCCAAGCGGATTCTCGAAACCATCAGAAAACCCATGGCCATCGAAAACACGGAGATCTACTTTACGGCCAGCATCGGCATCGCCATTTACCCGACGGAAAACAAGGACACCGACGATTTGCTCCAACTGGCTTCCAGCGCGCGGAATTATGCAAAAAAGCTAGGCGGCGATCGGTTTCAATTTTCCTCCCGGCGGATCGAGCAGCAATATAAACGGCGGTTGACGCTGGAAGCCGCGCTGCGCAAAGCGGTCGAAAAAAACGAGTTTCTCCTTTATTATCAGCCCCGGGTGGATATTCAAACCGGCGCCCTGGTCAGCGTGGAGGCCCTGATTCGTTGGAGATGGCCCGACGGCCGGATCATTTTGCCCAACGACTTCATTCCCATGGCCGAAGAAACCGGCCTGATCATTCCCATCGGCAAGTGGGTCATCAACCGGGCATGCGCCCAATTGGCCCAATGGCACCGAAAGAAAAAAGTCAAGATCGGAATGTCGGTCAATTTGTCGGCCATCCAGTTTCTGGATCGAAAACTTCCCGCAGTGGTCAAGGCGATCATCGAACACCATGGTCTCGAACCCGGGCTTCTGACCCTCGAGCTGACCGAAAGTATCTTGATGAATAACATCGAGGAAAAAATCCAGGTCATGAGCCGCCTGAAATCCCTCGGCGTGAAACTGGCCATAGACGATTTCGGCACGGGGTTTTCCTCCCTGAGTTACCTGCGCAAACTTCCGTTAGATGAGCTGAAAATTGACAAGTCCTTTGTGGATTCCGTGCTCGAAGAGGAAAAAAGCCGAGCCCTGGCTTCTTCGGTGATTTATCTTGGACGGAATTTAGGGCTGCTGACCGTTGCCGAAGGCGTCGAAGAAAAAGGCCAGCTCGACTTTCTGAAGCAGCAGCGCTGCGACCTGTATCAAGGGGCGCTGTTCAGCATGCCGATCTCCGACGCCGACCTGGAGCAGCGCTTTTACAGCGCCTAAAGATAGACAAAGAACCGTAAATATTGTAGAAGTCTTCTCATGATGACCAAATTCAAATATCGACTCGCTCCGCTTGTCATTTTCTGGATGCTGTCCACCGGCATCGGTTCCTCCCATGCGCTGGAAATTCAGGCCGTCACGATGCCCAGCGCAGATATCACCCTTTCCTTCGTCGCCTCCGGAAAAATTGCCGAAATTTTCGTCAAAGAAGGCGACAACATAGAAAAAGGAGCGCTTCTGGCCTCCCTGGACAATGAGCCGGAAAGAATTCAGGTCGAACAGCTCAAAGTCCAGGCCGCGGATCAGACCCGCATTCTCTCGGCAAAAGCCGAGCTGGCCCAGAAGAAAGTGGATCTGAAAAAACTCGAAGCGGCCAGTGAAAAAGGGGCCGCCAGCCCCTGGGAAGTCGAACACATGCGGCTGAGCGTCAAGATGGCCGAGCTTTCACTTCGGGCGGCGGTGACCGAACAGGAGCAGAATCAGCGCGAATATAAAAAAGCCGTGAGCCAGCTCGAACGGATGCGCCTGGTGGCTCCGATCGCCGGACGGGTGGAAAAGGTCGCCGTCGAAACCGGAGAAGCGGTTGAACGGCTCGGGCCGGTGATTCAATTGGTCAAAATCGATCCGCTTTGGATCGACGTCCCGGTTCCCCTCGACCAGGCCGAACAGATGGCACCGGGGCAGCCGGTTGCGGTATCCTTCCCCGACAATCCAACAAAGGACTCCGGGAAAGGACAAATCATTCACATATCGGCGGTCGCCGATGCCGCCAGCGACACCCTGCGGGTGCGCATCGAAGTTTCCAATCCACGCCTTCGTCCGGCCGGAGAGCGAATCACGGCCGAATTTTTACAGGATCGAGGCGCAAAAAACGCCGCCAAAAAGCCATAACCTCCAACAAAGGCAGGAGGTCGTGGCTTGTGAACTGCTCACAGCATCGGGTTCAGGAGTTTCCTATCGGGCTTTACTCACCGGAGCAGGCGGCCGAACGGCAGCAGTCCGGCAGCCGCGCCGAAGGGCTGCTGGCCCGGCTGCTCGCCATCCAATGCCGACGCGCCGGGGCCGTCAGCGGCGCATTTCTGCGGCTCGATGAAAACGGCAGCGCCAAAGTTCTGGCGGTGCACCCTCCCCTGCAGCTCGGAAGCACCAGGGCGGCCTGGATCCAAAAAGCAGAAGCCCCCGGCCGACAGGTGATGGCCAGCGGCAAATCGGCGGTCATATCAGACGCCGCACTTCCCGGACCTCAGGGGACGTTGCAGCAGCATCTCATCATCGTCCCGTTGAAAAGCGGCAAGCAGGTTCGGGCCGTTGCCGCCTTCGTCGTTCCCGCCCGATCGCGCCGGAACCTGCTGTCGGCGGAAGAACGGCTGAAGACCACCGCACTGCTTCTGGATCATCTCGAACTGAAACTCAAGGCAGATGAGCATCGCCAAGCGACCCGCCGCCTTCATCTGGCCCTCGATGTCGTCTCCGTTGTCAATAAAAGCAAGCATTTCCTCGGCGCTGCCATGTCATTGTGCAACGAACTGGCCCAACGAACCGGGTGCAGCCGTGTCAGCCTCGGTTTTTTGGAGGGCCGCTACGTCCGCATCCAGGCGATGAGCCGCACAGATACATTCCGCCGCCAGATGAAGCTGATCCAGGACATCGAAGCGGCCATGGAAGAGTGCTTCGACCAGGATGTGGAAATCCTGGTTCCGGCTTTGCCGGATGCATCCTACGTCAGCCGGGCCGCCGAAAAGCTCTCCGAGTCCCATGGACCGGCTGCCGTTCTCAGCGTGCCGGTGAGGCAAAACGGAGAAGGTGCGGCCGTGATCACGCTGGAGCGGCCGCCCGATCAGCCCTTCGACAAGATCGAAGAGATCGAAGCCGTTCGACTGGCATGCGATCTTTGCGCCCCGCGGCTGATCGATCTGCGGGAAAACGACCGCTGGTTCGGCGCCCGCATAGCGTCATGGAGCCGGGAAAAGCTGGCGGCATTGCTCGGTCCCCAGCACACCTGGATGAAGTTAACCGCACTGTGCATCTCTCTGTTCGCCGCCTTTGCCGTGTTCGCCAAGGGCGGCTACCGCATCGAGGCGCCTTTCGCCTTCGAGGCGTCGGTCCAACAGTCCGTCGTTGCCCCCTTTGATTCGTTTCTCAAAACCGTATCCGTGGAACCGGGGGACGGTGTGCTGGCAGATCAAACCATTCTCGGGGTGCTTGAAACGTCCGAACTACGGTTGAAGCTTGCCGTGCTGAAGGCGGAGCAATTGGGATACGCGAAACAACGGGCTTCGGCCATGCGAGACGGCAAAACGGCCGAAGCACAGATCGCAGAGGCGCAAATGGCAAAGCTGGCTGCGGAAATCCGCCTCCACGAGCTTCACATCGAGCAGGCCACCCTCGTGGCCCCGATCTCGGGGCGAATCGTTTCAAAAGATCTCAAACGGCAGCTCGGCGCGCCGGTGAAAACAGGGGAAGTCCTTTTTGAGATCGCCGGCATCGAGCAGCTGCGGGCCGAGCTGTATGTCCCGGAAGAATCGATCGGGCAGGTCCATGTCGGACAACAGGGGCAGCTCGCCTCCGTCGGCCATCCGGATCAGAAAATCCCCTTTGTCGTAGAGCGGGTAACCCCCATTGCTGAAGTCGTGAATCAGGAAAACGTGTTTACCGTGCGGGCAACGCTGCTCGAAAAAGCACCGTGGATGCGGCCCGGGATGGAGGGCGTTGCTAAAATCTCGGCCGGTGAAAGGCGCTATGTATGGATCTGGTCGCATCGCCTCACCAACTGGCTGCGCATGAAACTCTGGCTCTAAGCGCCGCGCCGCAGAGCGTCGCGGCGGTTAGAAGAAGGGACGAGAATTTCAATCCGGCTTATGTGAAACTTCGATCGAAGCCGGGGTTTTTGTAGGGCACGACCTCCGTG
>CBFCZJ010000143.1:0-8606 GCA_965602445.1 uncultured Desulfobacterales bacterium
GGCCGGGGAGATCTTCGGTATAGGCGTCTGACAGATGCGCGTCCAGGGGATGGTGCTCCGGGTCTTGGGCGGCCGCCGGACTCGCCAAGACAAGCCAAAAGGCCAACATCAGAGGCAGGATTCGATTCACTTTGCGGATTTCATCTGGGGACGTTGGGTCTCTTTTTATCCAGGGACCAGGATCCAGCCCCGCCGCTAACCGCAAAGCGACCAGTCTGATCGAGGATGAACCCTTTTTTATATAATAATTGGATATTTTAACTCTTTTCTCGCTACTTTTCTTTGCTCGCCCAAAGAAAAGTAGCCAAAAGAAAAGGCGCCCTGCGCCCCGCTTCTTCCTGCGCTTCTCGAAACAGGCGGGCCCTTCAAGAACTCGGCCCCCAAAGAACGGGGGCCTCAGACAGCTTGAAGGGCTGATCCGCCAATTTCTGCGATGCTCGGCGCGGGACGATGGGCTTCCCCCGAGGGAATTTACTGGTGGATTTTTGGGGAGTAGCTTCATACGATGTTCGAGACTCCGTCCAAACCGGCCAATCGGCAACGGGTACACTTTCATCCCAACAATTCCTCCAGCGCCGCCGGCTCGATCGCCTCCAGCCGGACGCCGAACACCGCCTCGAAGTGGCTTCGGGCCGCCTGTCTTGCCTTTTCCATGGCCACCGGCGCTGCGCCGGCCTCGGCGGCCAGGGAGGTCATGGAAACACCGGAAAGCCCGCAGGGACGGACCCAGGAAAAGGGGGCAAGATCCGTGTTCACGTTCAGGGCCAGGCCGTGAAACGCGACGCCGTGGCGGATGTTGATCCCGATGCTGCCAAGCTTGGCATTCTTTACCCAGACCCCGCGGTTTCTGGCATCCCGGGCCGCAGTGACACCGAAGTCGGCCGCGATCCGGATCATGACCGATTCGAGCCCCTCGACGAAGCCGGTCACCGAAAGCTTTCGGCGCGCCAGCGAGACGATGGGATACAGCACCAACTGGCCCGGCCCGTGGTAGGTGATGTTGCCGCCGCGTTCGATCTGGACCACGGGAATGCCCCGCTCTGATAAAAACGCCTCGGAAACGGTCAAATTCTCCCGGCCGCCGCGCCGGCCCAGGGTGAAGACCGGCGGATGCTCCAGCATGAGAAGAAAGTCTTCTTCGATGCTGCCCCGGTGTTTGGCCGCCGCGATGTCACGCTGCAGGCAAAGCGCCCGGCGATAGTCGACCTGGGCAAATTCGCAAAGCAGCCATTCAGTGGATCGGTGGCCCATCGGTTTTCGAACCCTATTGACCCTCGATCATTTTCAGGTAGGCCGCCCGGTCCATGAGCGAATCGGCCTCGGAGGGATCTTCGGGCGCGATCTCGACCATCCAGCCGTCTGTGTACGGCGCGTTGTTCACTTTTTCCGGGGCGTCTTCCAGTCCGCTGTTGACCGAAACGACCTCACCGCCCACCGGCATGTAGAGTTCGGAAACGGCCTTGACCGATTCGACGGTGCCGAACTCGTCCCCCTTGGAAAGCTTGGATCCGACCTCCGGCAGCTCCACGAAGACGATGTCTCCGAGCTGATCCTGGGCGTAGTCGCTGATGCCGATTCTGGCCTTGTCGCCCTCGATCCGCACCCATTCGTGGTCTTTGGCGTATCGGACATCTTCGGGCAGGTTCAGTTCGCTGATCTCCTTCACGGCGGGCCTCCTTATCTGGTGTGGACGTGGGGTTGGAAAATGATGATTTGTATCATTGCAGGGCCGTATAGAGTCAAGGCTTTCCTCGCCGGAAACGATCGGCCGGCCGGCCTGCCGAAGGGATCGTCATCTTATTGAACCGGCTGCAGTCAAATCGCGCCGGCGATTGGATTACCGTTTCTGGCGGATATCGACGAATCCGGGTTCATACAGGACGCTCCAGTTGGAAAGATCCACGGAAACGTCCTGGACTTCAGGGATGGCGGCGATTTCGCGGATGAGCGACTCCACCTCCGGGGCCTTGAAGTCCCCCTTCGGGTCCCTGACCAGCTTTCCAAACAGGTATACGACCTCGCCGGTGTTGGAATACTGCAGTTCGGTGATATCCACCGCGTGGCGGACGAGCGCCGCCTTGATCTTCCGGTTGATTTCGTAGCGGATGTAGGGATCTTTTTGGGTCATGTTCAGCTACAGAAGTATGACTTTTTTCCGAAGAGCGGAAGCTCTCGAGCAAATTGGTCAAAAAAATATAGATATTTACCTAAATACGAAATTCGAAGCACGAATATCGAAACAAATTCGAATAACCAAAATTCTAAATCCGAAACAAAACCGATTCGGAATTTTTACATGAAAAACCAGTATCGGGGTCAAACCATTGCCTTGTTTTTGTCATTCTGTCATTCCAATTTCGGATTTGTTTCGGATTTCGATATTCGAATTTCGTGCTTTTACCTGAACTCACGCAGAAATGAATAATTTCAGGGATTTTCGACAGAGCGAAAGAGTTAGGAAGCAGCCAGAACCTCCCCCATCCATTTTCCCAGCTCTTGGATCTCTTCGATGCAGACCTCGTGCATCATCGGGTATTCGCGCCACCGAACCCGGTAGCCCATCCGGGTCAGCTCCTGCCGGGCCCGGCGGCTGTTTTCGATGGGAATCATCGGGTCCATGGCGCCGTGGGCCATGAAAATGGGAATCCGGCGGTTGGCGTCGGCTGCTTCGGCCTCCAGGGTGTCGGCCGTGGGCATGTAGGTGGAAAGGGCAGCGATGCCGGCCAGGGCCTCCGGATACCGCAGGCCGGCATGCAGAGCCACCGCCCCGCCCTGGGAAAAGCCGGCCAGCAGGATCCGGTCGACCGAAAACCCGCTTTGCTTTTCGCGTTCGATCAGGTCGGTCAACCGGTCCGCAGACTCGATCAGGCTTTCGGTATCCACCCGCCGGTCGACCCGGCTGTCTGCGATGTCGTACCATGCCCGCATCCGCATCCCCATGTTGATGGTCACCGGCCGCACCGGCGCATGGGGAAACACGAACCGGACCGGCAGCGACGAGGGCAGGTCGAGCATCGGCACCACCGGCTCGAAATCGTGGCCGTCGGCGCCCAGGCCGTGAAGCCAGATCACCGATGCCGATGCGGTTCGGTTCGGGTCGATTTCCACGGTTTCTAAAAGATCATCAGCCATTGAACCTCCTTTTCAGATAGCATAACGACTTCCCGCATAATCGCAAGGCCTCACCTGTTAGCAACGGCCTTTATCCCTACTCCTAAACCATGCTATGGATGTTTTCGCAGTTCAACCTCTTCCATGACGAGGCGCCCCATGCTCACCTTGATTCAAAACGCCGACCTGTACCGGCCTGCGCCGGCCGGCAAAAAAGACCTGCTCATCGCCGGGCAGACCATCGTCAAGATCGACGACCGGATCGAAGCGCCGGCCACATGGGACATCGATGTCATCGATGCGGCCGGACGCATCGTCTGTCCCGGATTCGTGGATCTGCACGTGCATTTGCTGGGCGGAGGAGGAGAAGGCGGTTTTGCCACCCGCACCCCGGAGATCGTTTTGTCCCGGATCACCGCCGCCGGAGTCACCACAGTGGTCGGCTGCCTGGGAACCGACGACGTCTCCCGCAGGCCGGAAACCCTGCTGGCCAAGGCACGGCAGCTGGAGGCCGAAGGGATTTCGGCCCGGATCTACACCGGCTCCTACCAGTTTCCGCTGGCCACCATCACCGGCAGCGTCAGAAAGGACGTGGCCCTCATCGACATGGTGATCGGGGTGGGGGAAATCGCCGTCTCCGACCACCGCTCCTCTGCCCCGACCTTAGACGAGCTTTGCCGGGCCGCTGCCGAGGCACGGGTCGGCGGGATGATCGGGAAAAAGGCGGGTCTGGTGCATCTTCACATGGGAAGCGGCAAGGGAGGGCTGGATCCGGTCTTTCGCATCGTCGAAGAGACCGACATCCCGATCGGGCAGTTTCTGCCCACCCACGTCAACCGAAGCGCCCGCCTCTTTGACCAGGCCCTGGAGTTTGCCCGGGCCGGCGGCAACATCGATCTGACCGTCATGGGAGAGTCCCTCGATTTTGCCCGGGGCACCGCAGACGCCCTTGACCGGGCGCTGAGCGCAGGCGTCGACTGGGGGCAAATCAGCCTCAGCTCGGATTCCAACGGATCGATGCCGGTTTTCGACGAGAAGGGAAGCCTCGTTCGCCTGGCCGTGGCCGACATCTCCAGCCTCTACGACGAATTCCGCCGCCTGGTGGAATGCGGTTTCTCCCTGGCCGATGTCCTGGCCCTGGTGACGGAAAGCCCGGCCCGGCGGGTGGGCCTGGCCGACCGCAAAGGCGGCCTGTTTGTCGGCGCGGATGCAGACCTGCTGGTGCTGGACCCGGAGCTTGCCATCGACACGGTGATCGCCCGGGGCCGGGTGATGGTCCGGGACGGAACGGCCGTGGTCAAAGGGACTTTTGAGGAAAATTCAGTTTGTTCTTGAGGAGATTTCTTTGCTGGGAGGCTGGGAGGCTGGGATGCTGGGAGGCCAGGAGGCTGGGAGGCCAGGAGGCTGGGAGGCTGGGAGGCTGGGAAGCGAAACGCAAGGAACCAAAAGCGCCCTGCCAACCGCCAAATATGTACTTGGATTCTGATTTTTTTTAGCATCCCAGCATCCCAGCTTTCCAGCTTCCCAGCGTATGCCAGCGGCGTTAAAAAATATGAAAAATGTAAAAACAACGCTTGGTGGAGACCATAGATGATTCCACTGATCGCCGTCACCTGCAGTCGGAAAATCGGCGGCTCCTGGGGGGAGTACGACCAGGGCCACTTCATGGACTATGCGTTTTGCCACTACAGCCAGGCCATCGCGGCCTGCGGCGGGGCGCCGGTGCTGATTCCCGCCGCCTGCGACCAGGGCGCGCTCGACCGGATCCTGGCCGCGGCAGACGGCCTGCTGCTCACCGGAGGACCTGACGTCCATCCGAAATTTTACGGCGAAGAACCGATGCCGGGGCTCGGCGAGATCGACGAGCCCCTGGACCGCATGGAGCTGGCCGCCGCCTCCACCGCATGGAAGGCAGACCTTCCGATCCTGGGAATCTGCCGGGGTATTCAGCTGCTCAACGTCGCCCTGGGCGGCACGGTCTACCAGGACATCGCACGCCAGGTCCCGGAGGCCATCGAACACCGGCAGCAGGCGGCCAAGTCGGTCACCACCCATACTGTGAGCATCGAACAGCCCTCGCTTCTGTTTGACATCCTCCGGCGGCGCAGCATCCGGGTCAACGGCAAGCACCACCAGGCCGTCAAAGATGTGGCAGAGGGCCTTGAGGTGGCCGCCCGGGCGCCGGACGGCCTGGTAGAAGCCCTGTTCGCACCGGAGCGCACGTTTGTCCTCGCGGTCCAGTGGCACCCGGAAGGGGCCTTTGCCGCAGATCTTTTTTCCCGGAAGCTGCTTTCCGCCTTTGTCCGATCGACGAAAGAAAGGCTGCCATGATCGAGGAAATCGTATCCCTGACCGAAGCCCTCATCCGGTTTCGGACCACCGGCAAGAACCCGGAAGAAATCCGGCGCTGCGCCGCCTTCGTCGAGGGCTGGCTCAAGGATCGGGGCGTTGACTGCCGCACGATCGAACACGGGGGCGTACCCTCGGTAGTCGCCCTGCCACGGTCCGGCTATGCGCCGGTGCTTCTCATGAGCCACATCGACGTGGTGGAAGGCGCAGAAGACCTCTTTACCCCGCGCGTCGAAAACGGCTGCCTCTACGGCCGGGGCAGCCTCGACGACAAGTACGCCGTGGCCCTGTCCATGGTCCTGGCGGCCCGGGCGGCGGAGCGCTCCACGGCCGACGAACCGCCGCCGGTGGGGCTTCTCATCACCGGAGACGAGGAGACCGGGGGCATTTACGGGGCAAAAAGCGCCCTTGCGGACATTCGCACCGATTTCGGCATCGCCCTGGACGGCGGGGCCGTGGACAAGATCGTGGTCAAGGAAAAAGGGATCTTGAGGCTTCGGCTGGTGAGCCGGGGAAAGGCCGCCCATGGATCGCGCCCGTGGATGGGGGAAAATGCCATCGAATCGCTCATCAACGACTATGAAAAGATCCGCGAAGTTTTCGGCGAAAACCAACCCGACGCCTGGCACCGGACGTTGAACTTTTCCCAGGTATCGGCCGGCGGATCGTTCAACCAGGTCCCGGACCGCGCCGAAGCCGGTTTCGACATCCGCTACACCGACGACGACGATCCAGACGATCTGGCGGCCCGCCTTCAGTCGGCCGTATCCGGCGACATTGCCGTCGAAGCCAAAGAGCCGATTTTTTTCGGAGGAGAATCTGACTACCTTACCCGGCTTCTTTCCGTGGCAAAAGACGCCGCCACCGGTTTCGAGCACGGCGCCAGCGACGCGCGGTTTCTCTCCGGCTTCGGCATCGCCGGCATCGTCTGGGGCGCCGACGGCGACAGAAGCGCCCACTGCCCAGACGAGCACGTGAACATCGACAGCATCGCCCGGCTCGCCGATCTGCTGGAGCGCTTTTTGGCGGAGTGTCCGGTTGCCTCACACCCTCCCAGGTGATATGAAAGAACGGCGTGGCTACCTCCAACCGGAATCCGATCATGGCCGAATCCGACCATCTGCTCGACGTCCAGCACCTGAAAACCTATTTCTACACCTTCGAGGGAGTGGCCCGGGCCGTGGACGATGTCTCGTTTTTCCTGGATCCGGGCGAAGTCCTCGGCGTCGTGGGAGAATCGGGCTGCGGCAAGAGCGTCACCGCCCAGACGATCATGCGCCTGATTCCCCAGCCCCCCGGCAAAATCGTCGAAGGCCGCATCCTGTTCGACGGCAAAGACCTCGTGCGGCTTTCCATGGAAGAGATGCGCGGCATCCGGGGAAACCGGATCGCCATGATCTTTCAGGAGCCGATGACCTCCTTGAACCCGGTCTATACCATCGGCAACCAGATCTCGGAGATGTTCCGGCTTCACATGGGGCTCGGCCGCCGGGAAGGGCTGAACCGGGCAGTGGAGATGCTCAAAAAAGTCCAGATCCCGGCGCCGGAAAAGCGGGTGGGCGAATTTCCGCACCAGCTCTCGGGCGGGATGCGCCAGCGGGCCATGATCGCCATGGCCCTGGCCTGCGATCCGGAAATTTTAATCGCCGACGAACCGACCACGGCCCTGGATGTGACCGTCCAGGCCCAGATCCTCGACCTGATGCTCAAGCTCAGGGAAGACTTCGACACCGCCATCATGATGATCACCCACGACCTGGGGGTCATCGCCGAAATCGCCCGGCGGGTGGTGGTCATGTACGCCGGCAGGATCGTGGAGGAGGCCGAAACCCTGCCCCTGTTCGAAGACCCGAAGCATCCCTACACCCAGGGACTGCTGCGATCGATTCCAACGCTGGGACGCCGCGGCCCCGGTGAGCGAACCCGGCTGGAGGAAATCAAGGGCATGGTGCCGGGCCTGCTCGACCTGCCCGAGGGCTGCCGGTTCTCTCCGCGATGCCCGCAGGTGATGGGGATCTGTCGAAAAAAGGAACCGTTCCTGGGGCGCATCGGACCGGGGCGTACGGTACGCTGCTGGCTTTACTTCGACGAACCCGGAAAGGACTGATTCAGATGGAACCGCTGCTGGCCGTCGAACATCTGAAAGTCCACTTTCCCATCAAGAAAGGGGTCCTTTCGAAAACCGTGGGCTACGTCTATGCGGTCGACGGGGTTTCCTTTGTCCTGCAGCGGGGGCAAACCCTGGGAATCGTCGGCGAAAGCGGCTGCGGCAAAACCACGGCCGGTTTAGGCGTCCTGAAGCTGGTCCCGGTGACTTCGGGGACGATCCACTACGACGGCAAAGACGTCACCGATGCAGACGGCCGACGCCTGCGGGCGCTTCGCCGGGAGATGCAAATCATCTTCCAGGATCCGTATTCGTCTCTCAATCCCCGGATGACCGTAAACCAGATCATCAACGATCCGATGCAGGTCCACGGCGTCTTTGCAGGTTCCGAGCGGCAGGATCGGATCGCATACCTGCTCGATCGGGTCGGATTGTCGCCGGAGCAGGGCCGCCGTTACCCCCACGAGTTTTCCGGCGGCCAGCGGCAGCGGATCGGCATCGCCCGGGCCCTGGCCCTGAATCCGAGCATCATCATCGGCGACGAGCCGGTGTCGGCCCTGGACGTTTCCATTCAGGCCCAGATCATCAACCTGCTCATCGAGCTGCAAAAAGACTTCCATCTGTCGTACATCATCATCGCCCACGACCTGGCGGTGGTGGAATACATCTGCGACCACGTGGCCGTGATGTACCTGGGGCGCATCGTCGAGCGGGCCGCCCACGGCCCGATCTACACGGCTCCCAAGCATCCATACACCCAGGCGCTGCTGTCTGCGGTGCCGGTGCCGGACCCAAAAGCGAAGAAAGACCGGATCATCTTGAAGGGCGACGTGCCCAGCCCGATCAATCCGCCGGCCGGCTGCCGGTTTCACCCCCGCTGCCCCTACCGGATGGAGATCTGCGACAAAAAAGAGCCGCAGCTCCAGGACCTGGGCGGCGGCCATGAGGTCAGCTGCTTTTTGTACGGCTGATCCCGGCAAGGCTCTGTGGAAACAGGACAAGTCAGAAAGATCCGGGGTGACGCCGGCGGCCAATGGGC
>CBFCZJ010000144.1:0-8602 GCA_965602445.1 uncultured Desulfobacterales bacterium
ATGTCCAAACAACGCCGCCCATCTTCTCTGTCGCAGCCGGTGCGTGAAACCGGCGCCATTCGAAAAAGCTGGAAAAACCGGTTTTGTGTGGCGCTTGCCTATCCGAACACCTACGGCGTGGGAATGTCGAGCCTCGGGTTTCAGACCGTCTATCGGCTGTTCAACAGCCTGGAGCACGTGGTCTGCGAACGGGTTTTTGTCCCCGAAGACGGCCGCCTGCCGCTTAAAACGCTGGAATCGGGCCGTCGGCCGGCCGAGGCGGATTTGTTGGCCTTTTCGGTGTCCTTTGAAAACGACTACCCCAACCTGCTGTCGATGATCTCGCAAAGCGGCCTTCCGCTGCGGGCAGAAGACCGGAAAGAAAACGACCCCTTGGTGGCCGCCGGAGGGGTGGCCTGCATGCTGAACCCGGAGCCGATCGCCCCGTTCGTCGATCTCGTCCTCGTTGGAGAAGCCGAGCAGATGATCGACTCCCTGATCGATGCGGCCGCTGAAGGCGGAAGCCGCCGCCAGCGGCTCCTAAGGATCGCACAACAGGTGCCCGGGGCGTACGTGCCGTCCTTTTACCGGGCCCGACACCACCGGGACGGAACCCTGGCTGCATTCGAGCCGATCGAGGCGGTCCCTTCGGTCATCCGCCGCGCCTATGCACCGGACGTCGCCGGGTTTTCCACCTGCAGCGCCGTGATCGCCCCGAAGACCGCCTTTGCCGGCCGCTTCCTGATCGAGGTTTCCCGGGGCTGTCCCCACGGATGCCGATTTTGCAGCGCCGGGTTCATTTACCGCCCGCCCCGGTTCCGGCCCCTGCAGCACCTGGAGGCAGACCTGCGCCGGGGCGCCGACCAGACCGGTCGGATCGGCCTGGTGGGGGCCGCGGTTTCGGACCTGCCCGGCCTCGACGAACTTTGCCGCAGCGTCGAAAAAATCGATCTTCAGATCTCCTTTTCCTCTTTGCGTGCCGACGCCCTGACCCCGGCGTTGGTCTCCACCCTGGCAAAAAGCGGGGTCAAAACCGCCACCCTGGCTCCGGACGCCGGCTCCCAGCGGCTGCGGGATGTGATCAACAAGGGAATCGACGAAGACACCGTCCTGGCGGCGGCCGAAGCCCTGGTGGCCGCGGGCATTCCAAACCTGAAGCTCTACTTCATGGTCGGTCTGCCGACGGAAACCGCCGACGACATCGAGGCGATCGTCACGCTTTGCAAGCGGATCAAGCACCGGTTTCTTTTTTCGAGCCGCACGCGGGGGCGCATCGGGGCGATCACGGTGAGCGTAAACAGCTTCGTTCCCAAACCCTTTACCCCGTTTCAGTGGGCGGCCATGGAAGAGGTCCCGCAGCTCAAACAGAAGCTGAAAAAGGTCAAAGACGGCCTGAGACAGGTGGCCAATGTCCGGGTTCACGCGGACGTCCCGCGCTGGGCCGCGGTCCAGGGCCTGCTGGCCCGAGGAGACCGACGGGTGGCCGAAATCCTCGCGCTTGTCCATGGCGAAGGCGGCAACTGGCCCCGCGCCATGAAAATGTCCCCCATCAATCCTGATTTTTATCTGCTCCGCGACCGGAAAGCAGACGAACGGTTTCCCTGGGATTTTATCGACCACGGGGTGCGCAGGGCATTTTTGCTCCGGGAATACCGCCGAGCCCTTGCCGGCGAACCTTCTGCACCCTGTTGCATCGGACAATGCACCGCCTGCGGAGTCTGCCCGAAGAACACCTCGATGTAATCTCTCCTGCCGACCTCGCCGATCAACTTTCTTCATTTCTTCGGGGAGATAGATCAATCGGCCGCCTGCGGCCCACCGAAAAAAGTCTTGAAAGCCTCAAAGCATTGTGCTACGCCGTCTGAGATTTCTTCCCGGCTTTCCCGCCTTCTACAATCTGGTTTTGAAAGGATTTTGTATGGCGCCGAAAAAAGAGCTGCAACTGGCCTACGGTCTGGTGGCGGTGCTGCTGGTGGTGGGCGTGCTCAGTTACGCGGCTTTTCCTGCCAAGACACCGGAAGTTCCGGTCCGGCTCGTGTACAAGGTCGTTGCCGGAAAGGTGCTCTTCGACCACGACACCCACGCCAATCCAGCCGGATACGCACTGGCCTGCGCGGACTGCCACCACCATCCCGCGTACGACGATTCCGCCCTGCGGGCCTGCGGTGACTGCCACAACCTTCCGCCCAAGGATGCTGAAGGAAGGCAGGTGCCCGATGCCTGCCTCGAGTGCCACGGCCCAGAAGACCCCGAGGTGACCGAAACCAGTTTGGTCAACCGGGCAGACGCGTTCCACGCCCAGTGCATCGGCTGTCATCAGGACTACGGCGCCGGGGCGGTGGACTGCAACGCCTGCCATGTCCAGTAACCGCTGTCGCTGACTGCCGAATCTTATCCGGAAAAGGTTTCACTATGCGGACAAAATCTTTTCTCAGCCTGTCAAGCCCCAGGCTCGACTACCGGAACTTTGCCGGCCTGCCCGGCGAACCGGAGCTCCTGCCTCCCGCCGAATCCCTGACCCTGCACCTCCCGGGCCGGTTCCGGCCCGCCAAGGCCGGCCTGAACATTGGAGACCGGGTCAGGAGGGGGCAGCGGCTGGCGATCTACGAAGACCAAAAAGAAGGGGTGATCTGCCCTGCGACCGGGACGGTTTCCGCCGTCGGACCGTTTATCGGCAACCTGGGACGCCCTTACACGGCCGTGACCATCGCCGTTGAGCCCGACGGCGAAGCCGATGACGAATCTGCCGGCGCCGCCGGCTCCCTGGACCTGGAGACCGCGGACAGATTTTTCTCCTCCCTGCCCGGCGCCCCCGACTTTTCGGTGTTCTTCGATCCGGAGACGCCGATCCGGACCCTTCTCGTGTCGGGCGTCGACGCGGACCTTTTGGTGACCACCAACCAGTATGCCGCGCGCCGATGGCCAAAGGAGATCAAAAAAGGGCTGTCCGCCCTTTCCGAGGTGCTCTCCCTGGAGCGTTCGGTGCTGGCCCTGCCCGGCGACATCGTCCAGAATTACGCGTCGGTCGGCGCCACCGAGACGGTCGGCGTATCTCCTGAATACCCTTCGGGCAATCCCCGCCTGGTGGCGCTGGCCGCGATGGGCGAACCGGTGCCGGCCGGAGCTTCGATGGCCGAAGCCGGAATCGCCTTTATGACCGCCGAAGCCGTCGCCGCCATCGGCCGGGTCGTCGGGACGGGCCGGCCGCCCACCGAAAAAATCGTCACCGTTGTCAACAAAGACGGCGGAAAACGGCTGGTCTCCGCCGTCATCGGGACGCCGATCCGACACATTCTCGACGCCGCCGGCATCGTCGTCGAAGAAGGCGACCGCATCATCCTCGGCGGTCCCATGACCGGTACCGCCGTCTACTCGGTGGACCACCCGGTAACCCCGGCCACCGACGCGCTGATGATCCAGGCAGGAAAGGATATCGTCAAAACCTCGGACTATCCCTGCATCAACTGCGGCGAGTGCAACCGGGCCTGCCCGGTCAATATCCAGGTCAATATGCTGGTCCGGTTTCTGGAGGCCGGCAAGTACGAAGAGGCCGAAGACCTCTACGAACTGGATGCCTGCATCGACTGCGGGCTTTGCAGCTTTGTTTGTGTATCGAGGATTCCGATCTTCCAGTACATCCGCCTGGCCAAGTATGAACTGAGCCGGATCCGGTCCATAGAGGAAGAAGAACATGAGTGATTCGAAGAAGTTCATCGTCTCTCACGCGCCTTTCTGGCACAGCGGCAGCAGCGTCTCCGAGCGCCACTTGAACTTGATCGCAGCGGCCCTGCCGGCGGTCCTGTTCGGCCTGACCCAATACGGGGGGCCGGCGCTTGCGGTGATCGCGTTTTCGGTGTCCACGGCCATGATCTGGGAGATGCTCCTCAACGCGGCGATGAAACGGCCCCAAACAGTGACCGACGGCCACGCCGCCCTGATCGGCCTGCTGTTTGCCATGCTGCTGCCGGCCTCCGCCCCCTGGTGGCTCGTGCTCACCGGGACCTTCGTTTCGGTGGTGGTGGGCAAGATGATCTTCGGGGGCATCGGTGCCAACCCGTTTCATCCCGCGCTGCTGGGCTACGGCATCCTGTTTGTCTCCTGGGGCGATTATTTTGATTTCAACGAGGCGCTTCGCAACTACGACCTCGGCTTCGAGATGCTCTACCCCCTGTGGAGCGCCAAGTTTTTCGGCCCTGACGCCGTGGCCCACTTCAGTTCATGGGATCTGTTGGCCGGCCAGCAGATCGGCGGCATCGGCGCCACCTTCGGCATCGGGTTGATCGCCGGCGGACTTTATCTGATCGCCCGCGGATTTGTCCGCTGGGAAATCCCCGCCTCGTTTCTGGCCGGGGTGTTCGTCACCGCATTCATCTTTCACGCCGCCGCCCCCGACCGGTACGCAGGCCCCCTGTTTCACCTGTTCACCGGCTACACCCTGCTGGGGGCCTTTTTCCTGGCCCCGGAGGACTCTTCTTCTCCGGTGAACTTCATTCCCATGCTGATCTACGGGGCCGGCGCGGGAATGCTGACCATGCTGATCCGAAATATCGGGGTGTACGTCGACGGGGTGGCATTTGCAATCATCCTGATGAACATCGCCAACCCCCTGATCGACAAGATTCGACCCAAAGCCATCGGAAAGGTTGCCTGACATGCGGGATATGATCAAAATGGTCGTCGTGCTGACGATTCTCGCCGCTTTTTCCGGCGGCCTGCTGGCCGCCATCAAGGACGGGACCGCCGAAGACATCGAAAAACAGAAGCTCACCTTCGTCAAGGGGCCCGCCATCCAACAAATCCTGGAAGGGGCCTCCAACGATCCGATCTCCGACCGGTTCAAGCTCCAGGACCAGGACCAGGAGAGAAGCTTTTTTGTCGGGGTCTATGACGGAAAGCCCAAAGCGGTTGCCTTCGAGACCTTCGGCAAGGGATTCGGCGGAGACATCGGGGTGATGGTGGCCGTGGATGTCGCAACGGACCAGGTCGTCGGCGTCAGCGTCACTACCCACCAGGAAACCCCCGGCGTCGGCTCCCGGGCAAAGACCGATGCGGATTTCGTCGCCCAATTCACCGGAAAAACATTCGAAGGCGAATTCAAGGTCAAACCCGACGGCGGTCAGGTCGACGCCCTCTCCGGGGCCACCGTTACCTCGCGCGGGGTGACGGGCGCCCTCACCCAGGCGGTCGACGTATACGAGAGGGTCAAGCCCCAGCTCAAAGAAAAACTCCAAGCCTTCGGCAACTAGGAGAGCAAGAAGATGGCCAAATCGATCGCTCAGGAATTTACCAAGGGCCTATGGGACGAGATCCCGCCGTTTCGGCTCGTGCTCGGGCTGTGTCCGGTCCTGGCCGTGACCAAGACCGTTGAAAACGGTATCGGCATGGGGCTGGCCACCACGTTTGTGCTGGTCTGCTCCAATATCCTCGTCTCCTCCCTGCGCAAGGTGATCCCTGCCAAGGTCCGGATCGCCTGCTTTATCATCATCATCGCCACGTTCGTGACCGTTGTCGAGTTGGTGATGCAGGCCTATGCCTATCCGCTGTTTTTAAAGCTCGGCATCTTCATCCCCTTGATCGTCGTCAACTGCATCGTGCTGGGCCGCAGCGAGGCCTTTGCCTCGAAAAACGGCGTCGTCCGATCCCTGGCCGACGGTCTGGGCATCGGCGTCGGCTTTACCCTGTCGCTGGCGGCGCTGGGGGCGGTGCGGGAGCTTTTCGGAAGCGGCACGCTGACGATCTGGGAATCATCGATACAGATTTTCGGGCCCTCTTTCGAACCGTTTACCTTCATGGTGGAAGCCCCGGGCGCGTTCGTCTGTCTCGGGTTGATGCTGTGCATCATGAACCTCCTGGGCAAGAAATAGGAGTCGACGATGGGTGACTACATCCTTCTGGCAATCAGCTGCATCCTGATCAACAACATCCTGCTGGCCCAGTACCTGGGAAACTGCCCGTTTCTGGGCACCTCCAAAAAAATGGAAACCGCCGTCGGGATGTCCATGGCCGTCGTCTTCGTCCTGGTGATGGCCGGAGTGATCACCTGGATCGTCAACAACTACGTCCTGGTCAAGTTCGACCTGGTGTACCTGCGGACCATCGCTTTTATCCTGGTGATCGCCTCGCTGGTCCAGTTCGTCGAGATGTTTTTAAAAAAGAGCATCCCGACCCTCTATGCCGGACTGGGCATCTTTCTGCCCCTGATCACCACCAACTGTGCGGTCATGGGCGTGTGCCTGATCAACGTCAACGAGGAATACACTTTTGTCCAGGCCCTGGTGACGTCGTTTTCCTATGCCGTCGGCTTCGGCCTGGCCTTGATCCTGTTTGCCGGCGTGCGCGAGCGGATCATCCTGGCGCGGGTTCCCCGGCCGCTGCAGGACACCTCCATCGGCCTGGTCACCGCCGGGGTGCTGTCGCTGGCCTTCTTTGCGTTCAAGGGCTGGGTATAGCGGCCGCGCACCAAGCCGACCCTTTTTTAGGCACCCTTGACGCAGCAGTTCCATTTGTTATAGTAACGATTCCTAATATCAGGACGCCGGGGTCCGCAGCGCTCCCGCGCAGCGGCCCCGGAATGATTTTCAGCCAAGGAGTCTTACATGATCGAAGCCGTGGTCACGATGCTGGCCCTGGGTGCCGCCTGCGGCGGCATTCTGAGCGTGGCATCCAAAGTGTTCTATGTATACGAAGATCCGAGAATCGCCGAAATCGAGGGACTGCTGGCCGGCGCCAACTGCGGCGGCTGCGGGTATCCGGGATGCTCTTCCGCCGCGGTGGCCGTCGTGGACGGAAAAGCCCCGCCGAGCGTCTGCGTCATTTCCGGCATGGAGACCGCCGCCGAGGTGGCGGCGGTCATGGGGCTCGACCCGGGCAGCGCAGAGCCGCTGCTTTCCAAGAACCTGTGCGACGGCGGCAGCCGCGCAGAAGACCGCTACATCTACATGGGGGTGAACAGCTGCCGGGCGCTTGCCGCGCTGTACGGCGGAAAGCGGGTCTGCTCCATTGGATGCCTCGGCCTCGGCGACTGCATCCAGGCGTGCATCTTCGACGCCGTCCACATGGGGGAAAACGGCTACCCGGTGGTGGACGAAACCAAGTGCGTCGGCTGCGGGGCCTGCGAGCGGGCCTGCCCCAAGAACATCCTCAGGGTGCGCACCATGAGCGAGCGGCTGCTTCACTTCAACACTGAAGACGACCCCCTGGCGCCCTGCCAGCAAACCTGCCCGGCCGAAATAGACATCCCCCGCTACATCGAGTGCATTCGCAGCGGAGACTACGAGGGGGCCGTCCACACGATCCGGGAGCGAAACCCGCTGCTGCTGACCTGCGGCCGGGTATGCCCCCATCCCTGCGAAGACTACTGCCGCCGGGGGATCGAAGACGAGGCGGTGTCCATCAACCAGCTCAAACGCTTTGCCGCCGACTACGAGATGAATTCCGGAAAGCGCGTGCCGATCCCCTGCGCCCCGGACACGGACAAGAAAGTGGCGGTGATCGGGGCCGGTCCGGCCGGGCTGACCTGCGCCTATTTTCTGCGCCGGCTGGGACATCAGGTGACCGTATTCGACATGATGCCCAAGTTCGGCGGGATGGTCCGCTACGGCATCCCCGAATACCGCCTGCCCAAGGAAGTGCTGCAGTGGGAAATTCAGGGGATCCTCGATCTGGGCATCGAGCACCGGGAAAACGTCCGGCTGGGCGAGGATTTCGACGTCGCCTCCCTGGAGGCCGAAGGCTACGATGCGATCTTTTTGGGCATCGGCGCCTGGAAGGACTATCAGCTCCGGGTGGAAGGAGAAACGCTGAAAGGATGCTACACCGGCATCGACTTTCTGACGAAATTCGCGGTGAACCAGCAGTCTGAAACGCCTCCTTACGACATCTCGATCGGCAAAAAATGCATCGTCATCGGGGGCGGCAACACCGCCATCGACTGCGTGCGGACCCTGGTGCGCTGCGGCGCCAAGGAGGTTTCCATCGTCTACCGCCGCACCCGGGCCGAGATGCCGGCCAACGACGTGGAAATCGTCGCCGCGGAACACGAGGGGGTCAACTTCCACTTTCTGGCCGCCCCCACCCGGATCATCGGCGACGAAAACGGCCGCGCCACCCACCTGGAGTACCAGAAAATGGAACTTGGCGAACCGGATGCCAGCGGCCGACGCCGACCGGTGCCGATCGAAGGCTCCGAGACCCAGATGGAAGCGGACATGATCATCACCGCCATCGGACAGGGGCCGGACGTCTCTTTTGCCGAAAAAGACGGACGCGTCAAGGACATGGCCTTCACCCGCTGGAACACTATCGATGCGGATCCGGAGATCCTTCAGTCGAACGTCCCCCACATCTTTGCCGCGGGAGACGCTTACACCGGTGCTTCATTGGTGGTGGAGGCCATCGGCGGGGGACGACGGGCGGCCCGGGCGATTCACCTGTACCTGACCGGCCAGGAAATCACCCCGGTGGACCGGTCGCTTCGCAAAAAGCATATTTCCGAGTCGCTCTTCGACTCGGTGGACGGAATCACACCGAGCAAACGGGCCGAGATGCCCGAACTGCCGGTAAAGGAGCGGATCTGCTCCTTTGCCGAGGCCGACCTGGTCCTTCCCGAGGAAGAGGCGCTCCG
>CBFCZJ010000145.1:0-8596 GCA_965602445.1 uncultured Desulfobacterales bacterium
AGATCTTGGCGCAGAACAGCCCGTCCCGCTCCGGCTTGAAGGTGCGGTAGTTGATCGTCTCCGGCTTTTTGATTTCGCCGTGAGACCACTCCCGGATCTTTTCGGGTGAGGCCAGGGCGAGGCGCACGCCGGTATACTGCCGCGGGTCGGTCGGTTTGGCGAAAAAATCGTACAAAGTCTCCATAATCATATCCTGTCCGGACTTGGGGAGGCAAAAGCCGGCGTGCGGCCGCCTCCGATGGTTGATGACCGCCGGGCCGGCTGTGCAGCTTCCGGGGCGGTCTTTCCGGTTCTATTCCTCGAGCAGGCCGACATCGAGTCCCAACGCCTGCAGCTCTTTCATCAACACCTTGAACGATTCGGGCAGACCCGGCTCCAAAACGTTCTGCCCCTTGACGATTTTTTCGTACATCCGGGTTCTGCCGGCCATATCGTCCGACTTGACCGTGAGAAACTCCTGCAGCGCATGGGCCGCACCGTAAGCTTCCATGGCCCAGACTTCCATCTCTCCCAGGCGCTGGCCGCCGAACTGGGCCTTTCCACCGAGCGGCTGCTGGGTGACCAGGGAATACGGTCCGATCGAGCGGGCGTGGATCTTGTCATCGACCAGGTGGTGGAGCTTCATCATGTACATGGTGCCCACCGTGATCTTTTCCTGGAACGGTTCACCGGTTCGTCCGTCGTATAACACCGTCTGGCCGGAGGCTTCCACGCCGGCCTCCTCCAGCAGCGCCTTGATCTCGCCTTCCTTGGCGCCGTCAAAAACCGGCGTCCCCATCTGGACGCCGTTTTTGTAAAAGTGGGCCAGTTCCATGACCCCGTCGTCGTTCAAGTCGGCGAGGGCCTTTTTCTCCTCCGGATCGGTGAAGATTTTTTTGACTTTCTGCCGAATGCCCTTGAGATTGTTTTCTTCGATCATGGCGTTGATCTGGTTTCCGAGGCCCTTGGCCGCCCTTCCCAGGTGAATTTCCAGGATCTGGCCGACATTCATCCGCGAAGGAACCCCCAAGGGATTCAAGACCATATCCACGGGCGTTCCATCGGAAAAATACGGCATGTCCTCCTGGGGTAGAATTCGGGAGACCACCCCCTTGTTCCCGTGCCGTCCGGCCATCTTGTCGCCCACAGCGAGCTTTCGCTTCATGGCAACGTAGACCTTGACCATCTTGATCACCCCGGGCGGCAGATCGTCCCCCTTCTCGTAGCGGCTGGCCTGCTGCTCGAAGGCGATACGGCAAAGCTCGCATTGATCGCGGTAACGCTCCAGGATCTCGTGGACCTGCTCGGTCAGCTTGGCGTCCTTGAAGACGATACCCTCCAGGTGCGCCAGCGGGATTGTGGAAAGGGTCTTGGCGTCGATCTTGGCCCCCTTTCCAATGAGCGTTTTTTTGCCGCGCTTGAGCGGCGCCGAAGGCTTTTTTCCGGCCAGGAGGCCTTCCATCTGCCTGCGGGCGATCTCTTCGGTAATTTTCAGCTCGTCGTCCCGGTCTTTTTCCAACTGGGCGATTTCTTCGCTTTCGATCTCGCTCATCCGGTCGTCTTTGGCCACGCCCCGCCGGGAAAACACCTTGGCGTCGATGACGATCCCCTCCACCCCCGGTGGGACCCGCAGCGAGGTGTCCTTCACATCGCCTGCCTTCTCGCCGAAAATGGCTCGCAACAGCTTTTCTTCCGGTGACAGCTGGGTCTCGCCCTTGGGCGTGATCTTTCCCACCAGGATGTCGCCGGGGTTGACCTCGGCCCCCAGGCGAATGATCCCGCTTTCATCCAGATTCTTCAGGGCTTCTTCTCCCACATTGGGAATATCCCGGGTGATCTCTTCCTTGCCCAGCTTCGTGTCCCTGGCAATGACTTCAAACTCTTCGATGTGAACCGAAGTGTAAACCCCGTCTCTGACCAGCCGCTCGCTGACCAGGATCGAGTCCTCAAAATTGTATCCTCCCCAGGGCATGAAGGCGACCATCACGTTTTTGCCCAGGGCCAGTTCGCCCTGATCGGTGGCGGGGCCGTCTGCGATGATCTGTCCGGCCGTGACCTCCTGTCCCTTCTTGACGATGGGCCGGTGGTTGAAGCAGGTGTTCTGGTTGGACCGGACGAATTTGGACAGGTTGTAGATGGTCACCGGCTTTTCAAACCGGCCGCCGTCGGGTTCGTGGGAGAGGACGATCCGTGAGGCGTCCACATCCACCACGGTCCCTTCTCGCTGAGCAACGATGGTCACCCCGGAGTCCTTTGCCACCACGCCTTCGATGCCGGTGCCGACCAGGGGGGCTTCGCTGACGATCAGCGGCACGGCCTGGCGCTGCATGTTGGATCCCATCAGTGCGCGGTTGGCGTCGTCGTTTTCCAGAAAAGGAATCAAGGAGGCCGAGACACTGACCAACTGGTCCGGGGAGATGTCCATCAACTCGATATCCTCCCGGTTGACCATCATGAATTCGCCTTCGACCCGCGAGGTCACCAGCGGGTTGACGTATTCCCCTTTTTCGTTCACCGGCGCGTTGGCCTGTGCGATGGGATGGTCCTTTTCCTCGAATGCGCTCAGGAACCTGACCTCATCGGTGAGCGTGGCGTTTTCCACCACCCGGTAAGGGGTCTCGATGAATCCGTAGTCGTTGACCCTGGCGTACGTGCTCAGCGACACGATCAACCCGATGTTGGGTCCCTCCGGGGTCTCGATCGGGCATATCCTTCCGTAATGGGACGGATGAACGTCGCGCACCTCAAATCCGGCCCGTTCACGGGTCAACCCGCCGGGCCCTAACGCCGAAAGCCGCCGCTTGTGGGTGGTCTCTGAAAGCGGGTTGGTCTGGTCCATGAACTGGGAAAGCTGGCTGGTGCCGAAAAATTCCTTGACCACGGCCGAAACCGGTTTCGGGTTGACCAGATCGTGGGGCATCAGGGCGTCGACTTCCTGGAGGCTCATCCGCTCCTTGATCGCTCGCTCCATCCGCACCAGGCCGATTCGATACTGGTTTTCCAACAGCTCGCCCACGGCCCGCACCCGGCGGTTTCCAAGATGGTCGATATCGTCGACAACGCCCTGAGTGTCCCGGAGCTTGACCAGGGTCTTGGCGGTCAGCAGGATATCTTCCTTTCGAAGCGTCCGCACCGAAATGGGCGTGCCGACGCCCAGCCGCAGATTGATCTTCATCCGTCCCACGCCGGACAGATCGTAGTATGCGGACTTGAAAAACAGGTGGTCGATAAACTCCTGGGCGACCTCGGGCGTTGCCGGATTTCCCGGCCGAAGACGCCTGTAGATCTCCACCAGGGCCTCTTCCTTGGTCTCGACCTTGTCGAGCAAAAGCGTCTTGCGGATCGAATCGCTTCCGGCGACCGGATCGATGAACAGCAGTTCGAATTCGTTGATCCCCGCCGCCGAAAGCTTTTCCAAGGTCTCCTCGTCGATGGTCTCATTGGCCAGCACGACGGGAGTGCCTTGCTTTGGATGCACGATGGTGTAAGGAAACGCCCGGCCGACGAGCTCCTCTGCGGCGATTGGGATCTCTTCGATGCCGGCCTGGTGCATCTGCTTCAAGGCGCGCTGGGTGTAAAGACGCCCCTTTTTCACCAAAATTTCGCCCGACTCGGGGTCTTTCACATCCCTGCTGGCCCGCTGGGCCCGCAAAAACTCCGCTTTGAACTGTCGAAACAGGCGCTTTCCGCGGACGATGATCTTTTCGGTCGGATAAAAATAAGTGAGCAAATCCTCTGTTGAGTACCCGAACGCCTTGAAGAGCAGGGTCACCGGAAATTTTCGCCTCCGGTCGATCCGGATGTAGACGATGTCCTTTGGATCGATCTCCATGTCGATCCAGGAGCCCCGCACCGGGATGATCCGCGAAGTGTAGATCACTTTACCGCTGGAGTGGGTCTTGCCCTTGTCGTGGTCGAAGAAGACTCCCGAAGACCGATGTAGCTGGCTGACCACCACCCGCTCGGTTCCGTTGATAATAAAGGTACCCTTGTCGGTCATCAACGGGATGGTGCCGAAGTAGATCTCCTGCTCCTTGATGTCCCGAATGTTCGAGGTGCCCGTCTCCTTGTCCACGTCATACACCACGAGACGTACCGTGATGCGGATGGGCAGCTCGTAGGTCATTCCCCGGTGGATGCATTCGTCGACGGAGTGCTTCACTTCTCCGAAGCTGTATGAGACGAATTCCAATGAAGCGCTGCCGGTAAAGTCCTTAATGGGAAAAACCGACTGGAACACCGCCTGCAGTCCGATTTCCTCGCGATTCTCCGGCGCAACGTTGATCTGCAAAAACCGCTGGTAGGACTCTCGCTGCATCCCGATCAGATCCGGGATGTTGACGATCTTCTGGATTTTTCCGAAATTTTTCCTGATACGCTTGACTGCCGAAAGCCTTTCCGACATGGCATCTCCACAGATTGCTGATTTGGGTTCCTCGGCGGGATTTTCCGCCGATGGCGGGGGGCGGCTTTTCGCCGCCCACCCCCCGGTGGACCGGACCGGTCCCGAACGTTTCGGCCCGACGGTGCCGGCGCCTTACTTGAGCTCTACCTGGGCGCCCGCCCCTTCGAGTTGTTCCTTCATCTTTTCGGCGTCTTCCTTGGGCATGCCTTCTTTGACCGGCTTGGGCGCTTCGTCGACCAGCGCCTTGGCATCCTTGAGCCCCAGTCCGGTGATGGCCCGAACTTCCTTGATCACCTGAATTTTCTTGTCCCCGGCCGCGACCAGGATCACGTCGAACTCGGTCTTCTCTTCTTCGGCGGCAGCACCGCCTGCGTCAGCGCCGGGAGCCGCTGCGGCCATGGCAACAGGGGCGGCCGCCGAAACGCCGAACTTTTCTTCCATCTCCTTGATCAGTTCCGAAAGCTCCAGCACCGTCATATTGGAAATGAACTCGATCACATCTTCCTTGCTGATATCTGCCATTTTGATCTACCTCCAGTTTCGAAAAACCCACGAATTTGATATTTCCGGGAGCCGAACGCGACGGTGAAAGACGCGCTGTGTCTATGCGGCTTCTTTCTGATCGCGCACGGCGGCAAGCACCCGGACGAATTTGGCCGGAATCTCGTTGAGCACCGTCACCATGCCGGTGGGCACGGCGACCATGACCGACAGCAGCTTGGCCAGCAAGACCTCCCGCGAAGGAAGAGAAGCCAGCGCCTTGATCGACGACGCATCAAGGATCTTGCCCTCCATCACCCCGGCCTTGATTTCCAGCTTCCCATTGGCCTTGGAAAATTCGGTAAGCACCTTGGCCGGGGCCACCGGATCATCCAGACTCACGGCGATGGCGCTGGGGCCGGTAAAGCTGTCGATGAGCGCGGCCGCATCCGTATCCTGGGCGGCCCGCCGCAGCAGCGTGTTCTTGACGACGTGGTAGTCGATGTCGGCCTCTCGGAGCTTGGCCCGGAGATCGTTCATGGCCGCCACGTTCAGCCCTTTGTAGTCGGTCAAAACGATCAGTTTTGCCTGGCCGAATTTGTCCTTGAGCTGCGCGACAATCTGTTTTTTGTTTTCCAGCTTCACGACTTTTTCACACCTCCTTTCCGTTCATGCAAAAACCGGAGGTAGCAGGCGACAATCGCCGGAGGATCTACAGGCGGGCAGGGCGCTTAACTGGCCGTCCGCTGCCGTCTTCAGGCCCGATGGACCGTTCCGGTCTCTTCATCGTCTTCTGTCTCGGTAGGCCGGCATCGCCGATTAGACATATTCTCTCCTCGACAAGGAACATGTACCTACGGTCTTTGACAGGGATTTATGGATCCATACAAAATCCGGGGGAGAGCGGCGGCAGACCGCTTTCTGGCGGTCAGCCGCCGCTCTCCCCCGGGGGTCTTTTCACCCTAATAGCTCTTTGACATAGGCCGTATCGATCTTGATGCCCGGGCCCATGGTGGTCGAAACGGCGATCCCTTTCAGGTAGGTTCCCTTGCTGGAGGCCGGCTTCAACCGGACGACCGTATCGAGAAAAGCGGCGATGTTCTGAACCAGCTTTTCCGCCCCGAAGGAGACTTTGCCCACCGGGGCATGAAGAATGCCCGCCTTTTGGACCCGAAAATCGATCTTGCCGGCTTTGAGCTCCTCCACCGCCTTGGCCACCTCGAAGGTCACCGTACCGGTCTTGGCGTTGGGCATCAGCCCGCGGGGGCCGAGCAGCTTGCCGATTTTCCCCACCGACCCCATCATGTCGGGGGTGGCCACGGCCTTGTCAAAGTCGAACCAGCCCTCCTTGATCTTCTCGATCAAGTCTTCATTGCCGACGAAATCGGCGCCCGCATCCTGGGCCTCTTTTTCTTTTTCGCCCTTGGCAAACACGAGCACCTTGACTTCTTTTCCGATTCCGTTTGGAAGCACCACTGTTCCTCGAACCATTTGATCGGCGTGGCGCGGGTCGACTCCTAGCTTGACAGCCACATCGACGGTTTCATCGAACTTGGCAAAAGAGGCGTCGATGGCCGCCTGCACCGCTTCGGCAAAATCGTGCCGTCTGGTCCGGTCTACCTTTTCCAGCGCTTCCCGGTATTTCTTCCCCCGCTTCGGCATTTGTCTTCACTTGCTCCTTAAAATGGTTTTTCCGGCATCCCGTAAAAGACGGATGTCGGGCAGCTAAACGACCTCGATTCCCATGCTTCTTGCGGTCCCTTCAACAATCTTGCAGGCCGCTTTCAGGTCGTTGGTATTCAAATCCACCATCTTGATCCGGGCGATTTCTTCCACCTGCTTGCGGGTCACTTTTCCGACCCGGTCGCGTTTCGGATCTCCGGCACCTTTCGCAATTTTTGCCTGTTTTTTCAAAAGGATGGCCGCAGGCGGCGTCTTGGTGATGAAGGTAAAGCTTCGGTCCGCATAGACCGTGATCACCACCGGGATGATCATTCCTTCGTCGTTGGCCGTCCTGGCGTTAAAGGCCTTGCAAAAATCCATGATATTCACGCCGTGCTGGCCAAGGGCCGGACCGATGGGAGGCGAAGGATTGGCCTTTGCCGCCTCGACCTGAAGTTTGATCTGCGCTATCACCTTTTTTGCCATTTTGCTGACTTAGCTCCTGCTTTCCTGAAATCTTCACCGCAGAGGCGCTGAGTACGCAGACAACGCGTGGAGAAATCTTACGCATTTCTCTGCGCCCTTTGCGGCTCCGCAGTGAGGTTTCGTTGATTTGAAAACCGTCACCCAATTTATGCCATCAAGCTTTGGTTCTTACAGCTTGCTCACCTGCACGAATTCGAGCTCAACCGGCGTAGCCCGGCCGAAAATGCTCACCAGCACCTTGATCTTTCCCTTTTCCGGGTTGACTTCTTCCACGGTCCCGTTGAAGTTGGTAAACGGCCCGTCGATGACCCGGACCTCGTCTCCCTCCTCGAAAAGGTATTTCGGCTGAGGCTTTTCCTTGCCGGCTTCCATCCGGTGAATGATCGCTTCGGCATCTTCATCGGACATGGGGGTCGGCTTCTCTCTTCCCCCTAAAAATCCGGTCACCTTGGGGGTGCTGTTGACAATGTGCCAGGTCTCGTCATCCATTTCCAGCCGAACCAGAATGTAGCCGGGGTAAAATTTGCGCGAGGAAGTCTTTCGCTTGCCTTTGACCAGTTCGACGACCTGTTCCGTGGGCACCAGTACCTCGCCGAACTTGTCGGCGTGGCCGGACCCGGCAATCTTTTCTTCCAGCGCCGCTTTTACCTTGTTCTCATATCCGGAATAGACATGGACGATGTACCATCGCATGGGCACGAAGCACCTCTTTTAATGACTATTGGAGCACCACGCGGACCAGGCTGGAAAGACCGATGTCCACGACTCCGAGAAAAAATGAAATGATCATCACCAAAATGATCACGACCACCGTAGAGCCGATCGTCTGCTTTCGCGTCGGCCAGGTGACTTTTTTCAGTTCAATTTTGACCTCGCGGAGAAACTGGATCGATTTGTCCAGAAAGTTCTTCCCCTCTTTGGGCGAGGACGCCTTTGCCGGCGGCGGGGTTTTTTTCGGTGCCCGAGCCGGCTTCTTCTTTTCCACTTCCTTGCCGTCTGCGCTCCCATCGGCAACCGGGAGCGTTTCGGTTTGCTGCCGGCCCGGTTCAGCGGAAGAACCGGCCTCCGGCGTCTGCGTCTTTTTCTTTTTCTTACCGCCGCCGGTTTTTTTCTTCGGCAAACGTGCCATTGGACTCCCTATCTATATCCTTGCAGACCACCGATTGCCGCCCGGGCCGGTGTCTGGGGCCAAACGGCCGTCATCTTCGGCCGTGACTTCAATGTTTTCCAACAGACCTGGGCGGCATAGCCGGACCTTCCACCTTTCTGATCCGATCGCCGGCCTTAGGTCGCCTTGGCCTTTGGGCCCTTTTTTCAGCCAGGAAAAAGCCCCCGCCCCACCAGAATCTCTGCACAGCCCTTATTTGGTTTCCTTATGAGGGGTGTGCTTCCGGCAAAAACGACAGTACTTGCTGAACTCCAGCTTGTCCGGGGTCGTCCGCTTGTTCTTGGTTGTCGTGTAGTTTCTTCTTTTGCACTCCGTGCAGGACAATGTTACGATCACTCTCACCGGAAGACTCCTTCATCCGCTATTCGATGATTTCGCTGACCACGCCGGCGCCCACCGTACGGCCGCCTTCGCGA
>CBFCZJ010000146.1:0-8566 GCA_965602445.1 uncultured Desulfobacterales bacterium
CGGCCTACATGGCTCAAACAGTTGCCCGGCATCCGATCCGACACCCCTCGGCCCCTCTTCGCGACAACTTGAGTTTTGCTGAGATCCGGATTCTCCTTTTTTCGGAATGATATCCAATACGAAGGCGTCCACTCGGCGCTTTGCCATCCCTTTTTTGGGGTTACGGGACTATTTTTTTTCCTAGTAATTGCCGCGCAGCGGCAATTACCCGAACAAGAATGCGACGCCTTCGGTGCTCAGGATCAGCCGCACCAGCGGCGAAATCACGAAGCGAAACACCTGGTCGATGGCCCCGGTGAGCAGCAGCGCGATGACCGCCAGCATGCCGAACCGCTCCATCCGTTCGTAAGGCACCCGCAGCCGCCGGGGCAGAGCGACGGCCAGCAGGCGGCTGCCGTCCAACGGCGGCACCGGGATCAGGTTGAATATTGCCAGCACGGTGTTGATCACCACACTGTAGCCGCAAAGCAGCAGCCCGTCTCTGACCGGGGCCATCGCCCACGTCCCGTAGAGGCTCGGGGCCATCATGGCCAGCCCGTGAAAAACCAGCCCCGATACCCCAGCCAGCAGGAAGTTGGCGGCCACCCCGGCCGAGGAAACCAGGACCGTTCCCCGGGTCAGGTCCCTGAAGTTGGCAGGGGTGATGGGCACCGGCCGGGCATAGCCGAACAGGATCGGCGATCCGGTCACCTTCAACAGGACCGGCAGCAAAATGGAGCCGATCGGATCCAGGTGCTTGACCGGGTTCAAGGTCAACCGCCCCGCCCGCAGGGCCGTGTCGTCGCCCATTTTCAGGGCCGCGTATCCGTGGGCCGCCTCATGGACGGTAACCGCAAACAGCAGCGGCACCAGCATGATCAGCACCTGGTGGAGGTCAAACGGAAGCGACATAGTCCCGCGCGAAAGCCAGCTCTTCTTCCCGGCTATTCAAACGGCCGTTGAGTTTTTCATCCAGGACCCGATCCAGAATTTCCCGGTAGCGCGGCCCCGGCGCCAGGCCCATTTGCTTGAGGTCATTGCCCGAAACCGCCGGCCGCACGTGCCGCAGTTTCGTGTAGAAGCGGGAAATATCCCGGATGGTCCGCTCCTGACGGGTCGATGCCATCATGTGAAGAATCAGCTCAGTCCGGAACGGAGTCAACTTCCGGTAGAGGGTGCTGTTGTCAGCGGGCGCGTTTCGTTCCAGCCAGAAGAGGCATTGTTCTGCGGCAAACCGCTCCTTGCAGAAAAGCCCCCGATGGCGGGGGGGCAGCTCGAACCGCTCGCAGATCTCCTCTGTCGTTTTCCGGTCGCAGGGCCGGACCAGCGCCAGAAAATAAACGGCCCACTTCATATAAGAATCATCGACAAAAAGCAAATCATGCCAGGACAGCACTTTTTTGACCGAAGAAAAGCTTTCCATCCGATCTTCGGTCAGCTCGATGCCGGGGTGGATGACCTTCAAAAGCCCATAGTCCTGCATTCGCCGGATGGCGCCCAGCGGATTTTCCTCCTCGAGGATCAGGCGCAGCTCCGTAAATACCCGGCGGCCGGAAAGCCGGCGGAAAAAATCCATTCGGACGGCGTTTTCGATGAGGCCGCTGGTTAGTTTGCCGATGGAAAACCCGAATCGCTGTTCGAATCGGATGGCGCGAAACACGCGGGTCGGATCCTCGACAAAGCTCAGGTTGTGCAGCACCCGGATCACCTTTTCCTTCAAGTCCCGGAGGGCGGAAAAAAAGTCGATGAGGGTGCCGAACTGTTTCGGATTGATCTGGATGGCCAGGGTGTTGATGGTAAAGTCCCTTCGAAACAGGTCTAACTTGATGGAACTCATCTCCACTTCGGGCAGGGAGGCCGGGGCGCGATAGTACTCCATCCGTGCCGACGCCACGTCCACCTTGTAGCCGTCGGAAAAGATGATGACCGCGGTGCCGAACGTTGCGTGGGCATGGATGCGGGCGTTGAACCGGGCGGCATACTCCCGGGCAAAGGCGATCCCATCTCCTTCGACCACGATGTCCACATCCTCGTTGGACCGGTACAGAAACAGGTCCCGGACGAAACCGCCCACCACGTAAGCATTGCAGCCCAGCTCCTGTGCGATTTCTCCCATGGACTGAAGCAGTTCCTGCAGGCGCTTGGAGAGGCGTTCGCCCAGGAATTTTTTCACATTCCGGGTCCGCGGACGGGAGGTTTCCTGCAGGGCTCCCCCCGTTTTCTCGGTCGATTCCCGCCTGCTTCTGACCAGCACGTTGAGCAAGTCGGTGCGGGTGATCACCCCGACGACGCGATCGCTGTCCACCACCGGAAGGATGCGCTGCTTGCTGTCGATGATCTTTTCCTGGATCTCGCTTAAACCCGCCTCGGGTCCAACCCATGCGATTTCTGTGTGCATGTATTCCTTGACCGGCAGGTGGTCCAGGCCGTGGTAGATGGCCTTTTCGATGATCTGCCGGGTGATGAACCCCCGGAGGCGCTCTGCGTTGTCGGCCCGGTCGATCACCACCAGCGCGTTGACATTGTAGCGGGTCAGTGTCGTGTTGGCATTCCGGCACGAAACCGTCGACTCGATGGTGATTGCCGGGGCCGACATCAGGTCCCGGGCCAGCCGTCGGGACCGGACCTGCTCATACAGGATGGTCAGCAGGCGGTTTTCCACCTGGGGCAGCGGGATGCCCTTGAGCGACGCCGATGCAGCAAAGGTGTGCCCGCCCCCGCCCAGGGCCGATAGGATGGTTCCGACATCCACTTCGGAGATGCGGCTGCGGGCGACCACGTAGACTTTGTTGCCCATGGCCGCGATGGTGAAAATGGCGTCGATGTTTTCCATTTTGACCAGCTTGTGCACCAAAAAGGCAAAATCAGGGACATAGGCGTCGGTGGTCACGGTGGTCACCACCACATCCACCCCGTTGATGTTGTGCCGGACCGCGGCCTGGATCAAGTCGTTGAGCAAACCGACCTGCTGGGGACTGATCTCCCGGGAGATCAAATCAGAGACGATGTTCAAGTTGGCGCCGCAGGAAAGAAAAAAGGCCGCGGCCAGAAAATCCTCCTCCGTGGTGGAGGAAAAGGTAAATGAGCCGGTGTCTTCATAGATTCCGAGGCACATGATGGTGGCCTCGTCGGGGGTCAGCCTGATTCCTTTTTCCCGCAGGATCTCCGACAGGATCGTGACCGTGGCGCCGGTCAGACGGCAGTGCTCCACATGGCCGCGAACATCGTTTTCCATGAGCGGGTGATGGTCGTAGACGTGGATTTCCACTTCGGGACGGCCGACCAGTTCGGTGAAGCGGCCGATTCGAGTCGGCTGCCGGGTGTCGACCAAGACCAGTCGCCGGACCCGCTCAAAGTCGATGTCGCCGATATCGGCCATATTGAACAGGTAGACCATGGAGTCGATAAAAAAGTTTCGCAGGTTCTTTTCCTGGGAGCCGGGAAACACCGCCAGCGCTTCGGGGTAGAGCTTCTGCGCGGCCAGCATGGAAGCCATCGCGTCGAAGTCGGCGTTCATATGCGTGGTGATGATGGTCAGATCTCTGTTTTCGGGCGGCGCTGTCATGGACGCGGAAGCCTCCGAGGGTGCAGATCCTTCGTCGAATCGACTGCCCGAACCAGCGCCGGCAGCCGCCGACCGGATCATCTCCTGGTTGCGGCTCGGGGGCGGCCCATCGAGCCGCCGGAACCTCGATCGGGTTCCGGGAAAAGAGGGCCGGGCCGGATGTTCAACCGGCCCGGACCGGGGTCAAGCCTCGCATAAATGGTCTGCGGAGTCAACGACCACGACCCTTTTTGGCGGCCCGGCGCCTCGCGGTCGCGGTTGTCTTTTGCCCGGCAGCCGGGGTGCTGGATGCGCGTCCGCGGCCTCCGGAAGGCCGCCGCCGGCGGGGCGACTTGTGGTCTGAAAGCGACTATGGTATGGAAAATAGAAAAATTTGTTGATAAATCATTCGCTTAATGGCAAAAAGCCTATACCGTGAAGACACAGATAGAAATCAAAGACGGTCGGCTGCATCCGTAAACGATTTGAGTGCCGAGTTCCTTCCACTAAAGGGGGTCGAAGATGCCGGTTTATGTCTGGACAGGCAAAGATAAACACGGAGCGAGGCGAAAAGGCGAGCACGAAGCGCCCAGTGAAGATGCCGTCCGCGCCCACCTGAACCGAATCAGGATCACGCCCAGCAAGATCAAGCCCAAGCCGAAGGATCTCTTCGAAAACGTCTCCTTTCTGCAGCCCAAGGTGACCAACGAAGACATCATTATCTTTGCCAAGCAGTTTTCCACCATGATCGATGCAGGACTTCCCATTGTCCAGTGCCTGGACATCCTTTACAGCCAGCAGGAAAATGTGACCTTCAAAAAAATGCTCAAGGAGATCAAAGATGGGGTGGAAAGCGGCGCCACCTTTGCCGAGACCCTGAAAAAATATCCCAAGCAGTTCGACGATCTTTTCGTGAACATGATCGCCGCCGGCGAGGCCGGCGGTATTCTCGACATTATCCTGCGGCGACTGTCGTCCTACATGGAAAAGGCCGCCAAGCTCAAGTCCCAGGTCAAGGGCGCCATGACCTATCCCATGATCACCATCGCCATCGCCGTTATCGTGGTGGCCGTCATCATGATCTTCGTGATTCCGGTGTTCCAGGAAATGTTCGAAGGAATGGGGGGCCAGCTTCCGACCCCGACGCTGATCGTCGTGGGCATGAGCAATTTCATCCGGGATAACATTCTATATATGATCATCGGCATTGTGTTGTTCATCTATGCCCTGAAGCGGTTTTACAAAACGGAAAAAGGCCGTCTGACCATCGACACCCTCTTGTTGAAGCTGCCGATTTTCGGAGACCTTCTCCGGAAGGTGGCGGTTGCCAAGTTTACCCGCACCATGGGCACCATGCTTTCATCGGGGGTGTCGATTCTCGACGCCCTGGACATCGTGGCCAAGACCTCGGGCAACAAGGTGGTGGAACGGTCCATATACGACATTCGCTTCGGCATCGCCGAAGGCCGCACCATGGCGGACCCGATGCTGGAAAGCGGTGTTTTCCCCTCCATGGTCTGCCAGATGATTTCGGTGGGCGAGTCGACCGGTGCACTGGACGCCATGCTCGGCAAGATCGCCGATTTCTACGATGACGAAGTCGATCAGGCCGTGGAGAATCTGACCGCCGCCCTCGAGCCGATGATGATGGTTTTTCTCGGCGTGATCATCGGCGGCCTGGTGGTCGCCATGTACCTGCCGATTTTCAAAATGGCCGCAGCTCTGGGCTGATCCGAATCCAAGGGCCGCGGGGCCGCCGAGGACAAAGGGCCCTTTCCTTTCGCAGCAGTCGCCGAAGGTTGCCGGCGGCAAAGAAGCCTCACGGTTTGCCCCTCGATGGAAGAAGATCTGCTCACCGCGAGAACGGAAATAATTCCCCGGCTCAAATGGCTGGCTTTTTTTCGCATCGTTTTCACGATCCTGCTTATCGGCTCGACCATCCTGTTTCAGTTGGGGGTGAGCCCGACCCCGTTCGAGCAGCCCCTGCTGGCCCTCTACCTTCTCTCGGCCGGAATCTTTGCTCTTTCGATCTTTTATGCCGTCGTTCTGCCTCGAATCCGCCGGGTGGTCTTGTTCGCCTACCTGCAGATCGGTGTTGACACCTTCATTGTCACCTTGATGATTTATGTCACCGGCGGCTTCAGCAGTATTTTCGCGATCCTGTATCTGCTGTTGATCATTACCGCCAGCATGATCATTTTCCGGAAAGGCAGTTTGGTCATGGCCTCTTTGAGCAGCATCCAGTACGGGGTCATGGTCGATCTGGAATATTACGGGATTCTCCATCCCCTGGCCGTGGAAGCCGGGCGGACAGCCACTGAATCTCCATGGTCCTTTGTTCTTTACAAAGTGTCGATGATCATCTTGGGCTGCTTTGCCGTGGCTTTTTTAAGCAGCCTGCTGGCCGAACAAGCCAGAAAGACCCGGCGGGAGCTGGCGGCGATGGAGGCCCATGTCCGGCGGGTGGAAAAGATGGCCGCCGTAGGCGAGATGGCCGCCGGCCTTGCCCACGAGATCAAAAATCCTCTGGCTTCCCTTCGCGGCTCGATCCAGATGCTGCAAGACGATCTGGATTACAATGACGGACAGGACCGGCTGATGCGGATCGTCATGCGCGAGGCAGACCGGCTTGCGGTTCTGGTCAACAATTTCCTCCTATTTGCCCGGCCCCCGGCCGGCAAGAGGGTCAAGATCGAGCTTGAACGGGCGATCACCGAAACGTTGGAACTGTTTGAAAAGGACGGCACCTGCCGGAACCGGATTTCCCTGGAAAAACAGCTTCTGCCCGGCATATGGGTGGAAATGGATCCCACCCACCTGCGTCAGATTCTGTGGAATTTCCTGGTAAACGCCGCAGAGGCCATCGAGGGGCAGGGAACGATTCGGGTCGTCATGAAGGCGTCTGCCAAGCGCCAGGTGGAGATCCTGATCATTGACAACGGTCCTGGCATCTCCCCGGAGACCCTGAATTCCATTTTCGATCCCTTTTTCACCACCAAGCCCAGCGGGACAGGACTCGGATTGTCCATCGTTCATCGAATTCTCGACGCCTACGACTGCTACCTCGATGTGGACAGCCAGGTCGGCGTCGGCACGAGCTTTATCCTCCGCTTCCGTCAATCCATCGCCCCCGGGGGCGGCGCCGCATCGGCAAGTTCCGCTTGACACCCACGGTCGGATCGGCTATCAATAGCAGCTTAACTTAGTGCTTCGACTCGTAAATTTAGTGCCTATCGGAATGCGGAAGGCCCCCCTGTCATGCTCGCTCAGCACTCAGTCCTGAGCGAATAAATTCGGTATTCGGTATCGAATTTATGGGTTGATGGGCCTGGTGTACATGGGCGCAATTATGGCGACGATTGTTTCACCGCCGAGGCGCCGAGAGCGCAGAGAAAACCTTTCACAACTTCTCTTCGCATCATCTGCGGCCTCAGCGCCTCGGCGGTGAGGCCGGTTTCTTATTTGTTCCGGAGGCCCTGCCGGGCCCGAAAAAGAGGGAAGCGATCCGAAAGAGACAGGAGCCGGCGGCAGCCGGAAGCCGTGATGTGACCAACGGGCGTCGAGAGCCCCGGAAAAAAGCGGGGATTGGATGAATACGGAAAAAGTAAGCGATGTTCTGGAATTACGGAGACAGAAAGTCGAGCAGCTCAAGAAAGAACAGATCCATCTGTTTCCGAATGATTTTAAGACCACCCACAGCACTGGGGAAATCCGGGCGCTGATCGAGCTGGACCCGGACTCCCTGACCGGGGATTCCCCCGTCTTTGCCGTCGCCGGACGGCTGATGGCGATCAACCGGTTCGGCAAATCGGCGTTTGTCCGGCTGCGGGACCGTTCCGGTCAGATCCAGGCCTACCTTCGCAAAGATCTTCTGGGCGAGGACAGCTATGCCCTTTTCCGCCAGCTCGACATCGGCGATTTCATCGGTCTGACCGGGGGGTTGTTTCAGACCAAGACCGGTGAGTGGACCCTGCTGGCCAAGGAAATGACCCTGCTCAGCAAGTCGGTGCGCCCCCTGCCGGAAAAGTACCACGGCCTTCGGGATCCGGAAAAGCGGTATCGCCGCCGCTACCTGGATCTGATCATGAACCCGGAAGTGCGGGAGATTTTCATCAAACGCAGCCGGATCATTCAGGCCATTCGGCATTTTTTGCTGCAGCGGGATTTTCTCGAAGTCGAAACCCCCATGATGCAGCCGATCCCCGGCGGGGCGGAGGCCGAGCCGTTCGTGACCCACCACAATGCCCTGGGAATGGACCTGTACCTTCGCATCGCCCCGGAGCTTTATTTGAAGCGCCTTGTGGTGGGGGGATTCGAGCGCGTATTCGAAATCAACCGCAACTTTCGCAACGAAGGCATCTCCACCCAGCACAACCCTGAATTTACCATGCTCGAGTTCTACCAGGCCTACGCCACGTTCGAAGATTTGATGGTTTTGACCGAAGAGATGCTGGCAGAAACCGCTCGGCAGGTGGCCGGCAGCAGCACCATCGCGTATCAGGAGCAAACCATCGAGATGGCCGGCCCGTGGCGGCGAATGGCGCTGACCGAGGCGCTGGAGCAGATCGGTGGGATCGATGCCTCGGCTTTAGGCGACAAAGAAGCGCTGCTTCAGATCGCCGCAGACCGGAGCATCCAGGTGACCAAGACCAGCCGGCTGGGCAAGATCGTCACCAAGCTGTTCGATGCGCTGGTCGAACCGCACCTGATCCAGCCGACGTTTATCACGGGCTACCCGGTGGAAGTCTCCCCTCTTTCCCGGCGAAGCGACCAGGAGCCGGGGATCACCGAGCGGTTCGAGTTGTTTATCGCCGGCCGTGAGATCGCCAACGGTTTTTCCGAGCTCAATGACCCCGAAGACCAGCGGCAGCGGTTTCTCCAACAGGTGGAGGACCGCGAGGCCGGAGAAACCGAGGCCCATTTCATGGACGAGGACTATCTCGAGGCGCTGGAGTACGCAATGCCCCCCACCGCCGGGGAAGGAATCGGTATCGACCGCCTGGCGATGCTGCTTACCGATTCGGCCTCCATCCGGGAGGTCAT
>CBFCZJ010000147.1:0-8542 GCA_965602445.1 uncultured Desulfobacterales bacterium
TACATGATCTGGCCGGGGCTGGCAAAGAATCCGAACCCGAAAAAGAGGAGCGCCAGGGGAAGAAATCCGACCCCGGCATCGAGCCGTGCGAAAACCACCAGCACTGCAAGCATTCCCAGCAGCCCGGAGATGACCACCTTTTTGCGCGAACCGATGACGATATCCGAAAGCCAACCGCACATCGGGCTTCCGACGATGATGCCGATGCTCATGAGAAAAAGCAGATTCCCCGCGGTCACCGGCGAGACCCCGAGCACCTTCATCAGGTAGGGACCGGCCCACAGGGCCTGAACCGCGGCAAAGATTCCGTACCGGCAAAACGTGCCCAAAGAGATGATCCAGTAGTCTTTTTCGGCGAAAAGGGCCCGCACCCCGGCAAGGAGCTTTTCCGGGCGGGCCGAAACCTTCTGCGTTTCAGAGGTCCCGGTCGCCGGTTCCGGCCGGTCCCGAACCACCAGGAAAAAAAGGACCGCAAGGAGAAAATTGATCGCCGCAAACACCAAAAAGGTGGTCCGCCACCCCAGCGCGCCGACCATGACCACCAGGGGCGTGGCCGCAGCAATGTTGCCGGCGGTTCCCACCGATACCACCAGGGACGCCAGGGTGGCAAATCGAAGCGGCCCGAACCAGAGCGTGATCAGTTTCAATGTCCCCATCAGGTTGCAGGCCATCCCCAAGCCAAGCAATGCCCGGCCGACGGCGAGGGCGCCCAGGCTTTCTCCCATGGCAAACAGCAGGGCCCCGGCCACCGCCACCAGGGTGAGCACACTCATGGTGATTCTCGGGCCGATCCGGTCCAGGTAGATGGCGATGGGAATCTGCATGACCGCAAAGGCGTAGAAAAAAGCGGCCGACACCAGGCTCAGCCCCCTGGTGTCGAGTCCCAGGTCCCGGATCAGGTCCGGGGAGATCACCGCCACCGACGCCCGGTAAAACTGGGACAGTACGAACAGAAAACAGGCCAGAAAAAAGATGACCCACCGCCGGGAAAGAGAAAATGGCATTCGACTTCTCTGTAATGGTTGTCGCAAGGATTCGGATGGCCGATCGGCCTGCTTCAACAAGCGATTGAGCTGATAAGCTGTTGAGCCGGAAAAATCAATTGTATTTGTTCGCGGAACGCGGCCGGTCCTAAAATCGCGAAGCGATTTTAGGACCCTAAGATCAGCCGTTGAGGATCGCACACCTCCCGCAGAATCTGAAGCTCCTTTTCCGTGGGAGGATCCAGGGGTCGGCACCGGGAGGCATCCACCTCAAAACCGGTGTTTTCCAGCACCTGTTCGGGCTCGATTCCGGGATAGGTCCCCTGCAGGTACATCCGGCGGGTTTGCTTGTCGAAGCCCATGACCGCCAGGTTGGTAATCACGGATTCCGGTCCGCCGTCGGCCAGGCCGGCCTTTCGCCGTCCGTCCGGCCCGTCGAGCCATCCGGGGCTGGTCAGGTAGTCGACTTTTTCCACGAATTTTCGCTTTTCGTGCTGCATGAAAATGATCGTCCGCTTGACGAAAGAGGCCACGTCGCACGCCCCTCCGCTTCCGGAGAAGCGAACCTTGGGGCGTCGGTAGTCGCCGATGACCGTGGAATTGAGATTTCCGTAGCAATCGATCTGGGCGGCGCCCATGATGCCCACCACTCGTCGGCCCGTGAACCGGTTCTGCATGGTGGCAAACGAGTCTGCCAGGCTGCCGTTGACCGATGTCCACAACATGACCCGGGGATCGGCCACGGCCATGGGAACCTCTTCGAGCCTGGAGTCGATGGCCCCGGTTTCGAAAAAAATCACGCTTTGCGGCGCGCTGATGTGCTTGGCGGCCATGGCCGCCAGCATCGATATCCCGGTTCCGCAAAAGACGATGTCCCCGTCCTCGATCTGTCTTGCGGCGGCCACCGCCATCATTTCCCTTAATGTATAATCCGCCATGGTGCTATTCCTCTAAGCAGTTTCTGCATTTCCCCGGACAAACCCTACATGATGGGGAGAAAATTCGAAATTCGGATTTCGTGCTTTGAATCCGGTTTCTATTACAGGACATTTAAGAGCCGCTGCTCGTATAGAAGCGCTGACTGAAATCGGTTGGTCACCTTCTGTCCAGTCCCACCGCATAGCCGGTTCTTGCATCGGCGGCAATGGCCTCCAGCCGCCCGGCGCCCTGCCGC
The DNA here is from genome assembly GCA_965602445.1 of uncultured Desulfobacterales bacterium. Classification (GTDB taxonomy): domain Bacteria; phylum Desulfobacterota; class Desulfobacteria; order Desulfobacterales; family CAFBRK01; genus JAIPEL01. The sequence goes on from CBFCZJ010000147.1 coordinate 2,158, forward strand.
TCGATAAAGGCGGCATGATCGGCCGTATCGAAGATGTTTTCCTGCAAATAGGCGTCGAATCCTTCCTCGTTCACGGCCGCCTCCCGGTAGGCGTTCAGATACACCGGGTCGTAGTCGTAGTACCGGTAGCAGGCCGTGGGATAGGCCCCGTGGGCGACTCGGACCACCGCGTCCACGCAGAAAAAGGGGATCTGGTTCAGATCCGGGTTTTGGCGCAGCGCGTCGGTCTCCACCAGCTCCTCGCAGGTCACGATCACGTGCTTTGCCGCCTTGACCTGCTCCACGTCGGCAAAGGTGAGGCCCTCGATCCGCGCGGTGCCTGCCCGATCGGCCTTCTGGACATGGATGATCGTCACGTCCGGATTGACGGCGGGCACCAAAACCACCTTGTCCACTTCCCCCCATCCATCGAAGGGATTTTCCATCACGTGCGCCTTGCGTTCGGGCAGGCGAGGATCGCTTTTCCGGTCTGCTTCGGAAAACCCCCACTCCGTCAGCAGGCTGGTTCCCAGCGAAGAGCGCGTGGGTAAAAAGGGCACCCCCATGGCGCCTGCCAGAAAACGGAGGGTCATCTGGTAATTGGAGTAGTCCTCCACCTGAAGCGTTCCCTCCTGGACCGCCTTTCGAAACCGGTAGCAGGTCGGGGCAAAACGGCCGTTGCCGCCATAGGCGATCTCCAAACGGGAAAGGCATCCGCCGCCGATCAGTTCGTCCACTCCCTGCCCATTGCTGTGGGCGTAAAGATGCAGATCCTTTTTCCGCTGTCGGATCATTTCATACACCGCGGCCATCGGGTTGCGGTTCACGGTAAACCCGCCGATCGATATGTGGCTTCCGTTTTCGACAAACCGATTCACGGCTGTTTTCAAATCCACGACCTTGTCGGTGCTCGTATCCATTACGCTTCCTATTCCTTCTATGTAAGGTTTCTTCTTTCCTGTCGGCGCACCGGCCGTCGGTTCGGTTGCATACCCCTTGACGTTTTATCCCGAAAGCCTGAATCCCGGCGGCAAAGCCGCCGCCGGTAAAATCGCGAAGCGATTTTACCCTTGGTACCCCATCACCTTCGAGATCTCTGCGACTGCCTTTTGCAGCTCCCTGAGACAGTCCTTTCGGTGGGCTTCGTCGCGAAAGCGAATCTCGGGAACCGCCAGGCTGACGGCGGCAAGAAGCACGCTGCGATGATTGAGCACCGGTGCACTCAAGGAACCGAGGCCGGCAATGGATTCTCCCAGACTGGCGGCATAGCCCTGGCTCCGAATCAGCTCCAGCTCGGCACGAAGCCTTTCCCGGTCGGTGATCGTGTTTTCGGTCATCCCCGGCAGCGGCTCTTTGGCAAGAAAGGATTCGACGAATTCCGGCGGAGAAAACGCCAGCAGGCACTTTGACGAAGCCCCGGCGTGCAGCGGAGACCGGCTGCCGATAGGCATACTCGCCTTCAGGGCCTGGGCCGACTCCAGCGTATCGATGCAAAGCCGCTGCGTGTCGTCGATGACGTTCAGGTGAACCGTCTCCCGGGTCCGGGAAAGCAGCTGCTTCATGAACGGCACCGCGGCGCGCCCCACCGGCAGCCCGCTTTGCAGGGTGTGCAAAAAACTATAATAGACGCTGCCGAGCCGATAATGGCGCGTCTGCGGGTCCTGGTCCACGAACCCGTGGGACCGCAGCGTCTGCAGGAGCCGCTGGACCGTGGCGGGACTGAACCCCAGGTGGCCGCTCAATTCCCTGACCCCCCATATCGGATGATCCGCCGTAAAGGCGCGCAAGATCCGAAGGGCCTTTTCCACCGCATTGGAGGGGGATGGCGTCGCTTGTTTCATCATTCAAAACACTGTTGTAAATTTGCTATAGTTATGAGCCAATCCAAATCCAATGTCAAGCCCCTGTTTGGATACAAAACAGCTACCAAAGCGCTTGACTATTTACACTGAATTGGTATAGTTCAATGAATTTGTTTCATTGAGTGAAACATCGTTTTTTTGTTGTCGTCGCGCAACAACCACAACGGAAGGAGGGTGTCATGAAGCGGATGCAAAAGGTCTCCCTGACATTGCCGGTTCTTTTGTCGATTCTGGTGCTGGTGGGCTGCGCGTCCATGGGCCCGCCGGGCAACGTCAAGAACGTGACCTGCAACGCGAAAACCATTGCCTGGGATGTCGCCAAAGAAGCGGAGATCTCCAATTTCGCCTGTAGTCTCGGAAAATTCGGGATCGATCCGTCCCTGATCTTCACCATGGACCTGACCAATGTGACCGACAAGGCGCTTCGCTACCGGGTGAACGTTTTTCTGGAGGATATGGACAAGGCCGCCGGGCACCTGGTTCCCCGCAAGGGCAAGCCCCCCGTGCTGGAGCCGGGCCAGACCGCGAGCGTGAAAATCCCATTTCTCAAGACCGAAACGCTTTCCGACAAGATTCTCGTCTTCGTCCAGGCCATGGCTGAATAGAGACAAACCGAGCACGCCATCTCAGGTGCAGGCCCCGGAAAGGTACCCCCGTTCCGGCAAAAAAAATGCAAAGCGGCAAATCCCGAATCCGTTCTTCGGATTTTGACTGTATCCACCACAAAGGAGGTATCGACAATGAAACGCTTGAATCGGATCAGTCTGGTTGCAGCGTTGGCCCTCGTGGTGTGCCTCGCCTTGGGCGGGCCCGCCATGGCAAGAATCACATTCATCGGCATCGGCACCGGCGGCACCGGCGGGATCTACTATCCCTACGGGGGCGGCGTCGCGGAAATCTGGTCCAAATACGTACCCGGGGTGAAGGCGGTGGCCGAGGTCACCGGCGCCAGCGTCGAAAACGTCAAGCTGGCCCACAAGGGCGAAACCGTCATCGGCGAGGTCATGGGTGATGTGGCCGAAGCCGGCTACAAGGGGCTGTCGAAATTTCAGGGCAAGAAACACGACATTCTGGCCATGGCGATCATGTACCCGAACCTGCTGCAGGTCGTCACCCTGAAAAACAGCGGGATCACCGATATCACCCAGGTCAAGGGAAAGAACATCAGCACCGGCAGCCCGGGAAGCGGCACCAACTTCATGGCCGAGGCCGTTTTGAATGCCCTGGGGATTCCAAAGGATTCTTACAGCGACAGCCGCCTTTCCTTTACGGAGAGCGCCAATGCCCTGAGGGACGGCACCATCGAGGTCGGCTTCTGGTCGGTGGGTCCGGGCACCAGCTCGATCCTCGATCTGGCCACCACCCACGACATCCGGATTCTCGGAGTTTCAGAGGCCCAGCAGAAGCAGATCCTGGCGGCAAACGACACCTATTCGGCCGTGGATCTTTCCGGCAAGGTCTATCCGGGAGTGGACGATCCGGTGCCGACCATCGGCGTATGGAACGTGATGATCGTCCAGGACTCTCTCGACGAAGACCTGGTGTACAAACTGGTCAAGGCGCTGTACGAACACCGGGACTACCTGGAAAAAATCCATCCGTCGGCCTCCTACACCACGGGCCAAAACGCCGTGAAATACTCACCGATCCCCCTTCATCCGGGAACCATCAAATATCTGAAGGAAGTCGGCGTTGACGTACCCCAACGGCTCATGCCGTAGGAGCAAAACCCCATGACCAGGCCGGTACGGCGAATCCTGATCGTCCTTGCCGGCCTGGTGTTTTTTTCGGCGGCGCTGGCCGCAGGGCTGTCGGCCGGAGGTCTCGAGCTGCGGATTGCTCCGGTCCGGGGCGGTCCGCCTTTGCTGGTTCTCCCCCTGAAGGCGGCCGAGCGTTTCACCCTGCATTATTTTCACTCGGTGGAGAACGCGCCGATCTGGGAAGAGCACAGCCTGGATGAACAAGGGCGGATCTACATCGAAGAGGAACGGTATCTCAAGTTCGGCGCCGGGATGGGAAAGATGCCCGGCGTCGGAACCATGGTCCGAAAAGGGCCTTACGAGGCCATCGTCAACATGCACATGCCGACGGGCGATTTCGTCCTTCGGGTGGGAAGCCCGGGTGTGGACCACACCGTGCTCTGGCGCGGGACGCGGACCAACCTCTCCGCTGTAGCGCCCCACGAGGCGGTTCGTTTCTCGGCCCGGCCGGTGACGCGCATCCACCGGCTGTGGCGCACCCTGTTTCCCCATCCGGCGACGCCCGACGCCGGGAAGAATCGATGACCGACAAACAGACTCCATCGGAAACGGGGCATTCCGCCGCTGTGGCCTTTACCGCCCGCCTGATCGTGGTGGTGGCGATCAGCCTGAGCATTTACCAGCTCTACACCGCCGGAATCGCAGCCCTGACGGCCCTGGTACAGCGCTCCATTCACCTGGGGGCGATTTTGACCCTCACCTTTCTGCTCAAACCGCCGTTTCCGACCGCCCGAAAGGACCGGGTCACCATCTGGTTCATCCTCGACTGGATCCTGGCGCTGGCCGCTGTCTACTGCACCTATTACATCTGCAGCAATTTGACGGAGATTTTCGCACGCCAGGGAGACTGGCTGCCCAAAGACCTGTGGGTGAGCGTCATCGGCACCCTTCTGGTCATGGAGGCCTGCCGCCGGGTGATCGGACTTTTCATGACCGGCATCTGCGTGCTGGCCGTCGCCTATGCCATGTTCGGGCCGTACATGCCGATGCTGATCATCCACAAGGGCTACAGCATCGAACGAATCGCCACCACGCTCTGGCTGACCACCGAAGGAATTTTCGGCCTTCCCATCGGCGTGGCGGCCACCTTCGTTTACGTGTTCGTGCTGTTCGGCGCATTTCTGGAGTCGACCGGCGGCGGAAACTTTTTCATCGACCTGGCCTACGCCTTGACCGGCCGGTTTTCCGGCGGACCGGCCAAGACGTCGGTGGTGGCCTCCGGCTTCATGGGATCGGTCTCCGGCTCCGCGGTGGGAAACGTGGTGGCCACCGGCTCTTTTACGATTCCGATGATGAAAAAGGTCGGCTACCGTCCCCACGTGGCCGGCGCCATCGAGGCGGCGGCCTCCACCGGGGGCCAGCTCATGCCGCCGATCATGGGCGCCGGGGCCTTTCTCATGGCCGAGTTTACCAACACCAGCTACCTGACGATCATCAAGATCGCCCTGATGCCGGCCATCATGTACTATGTCACTGTGCTGTTCTTCGTCCACTTCGAGGCCCAGAAACTCGGCCTTCGGGGACAGGCTAAGGAGAACCTCCCCCGGGCCTGGGCGGTAATCAAAAACGGTCTTCACTTCATCATTCCAGTCATCATTCTCATCTACGTGCTGATGGCCAACTATTCTCCCATGATGGCCGGCTTTGTCGCGGTCATGAGCACCCTGGCAGCCGCCCTGGCCGCAGACAGCATCCGCTGGAGCCTCGGAAAATCCCTGCCCCGGGATGCCGGAAAGCCCCCGAAGCGTGAGGCGCTTTCGGGATTTGCCGGCCGGGAGATCCGGATGGTCCTGCGGTCGCTGGAAAAAGGCGCCCGCAACGCCATCATGGTCTCTGTGGCCTGCGCCGCGGCCGGGATCATCGTCGGCATGGTGACCCTGACCGGCATGGGCCTGAAATTTTCGAGTCTGGTCCTGGATCTGAGCTTCGGGATCAAGGCCCTCGCCATTTTGCTCATCGGCGCCGCCTCCCTGGTGCTGGGCATGGGCCTTCCGGTGACCGCCAGCTACATCGTTCTGGCGACCCTGGCCGGACCGGCCCTGCTCGACATGGGCGTCCCGCTGGTGGTTTCCCACATGATCGTTTTCTGGTACTCCCAGGATGCCAACGTAACCCCGCCGGTATCGCTGGCCAGCTTCGCCGGCGCCGGGGTGGCCGGGGCCAACCCCATGCGGACGGCCTTCACCTCGTGGAAGCTGGCCAAGGGACTGTACATCATCCCGATCATCATGGCCTACCGGCCCCTTTTAGGCATCGGAGACACCTACGAGCTTTTCCACTGGAGCGTCTGGTGGACCGTGGTGGTGACCACTGCCGGACTCATCGCCTTTGCCTCGGGTATAGAACGCTATTTCCTGCGGGAGGCCACCTGGGTCGAAACCGGCCTGTTCTGGCTGGCGGCGGCCGGCCTGCTCTGGCCGGCCTATTGGGCCGACGCCCTCGGTATGGCCCTTTTTATTGCAGCTCTCCTGATGCAGAGATTTTACGACCCGAAAAAGGGGCAGCAGCCTGTTTCATAATATAAAACAGCGTTTATAAAAATGCCAGGACCCCCGCCAAAGTCCTTGACAACCGCGGCCGGACGTAGCTATATGGCAGCTACGCTTTTTGTCGCTGTCGACCCGGCCATCCCACGTGAAACAAAGATTCGTACAAATCTCCCGCCGGAGAATCTTGAATCTGGAATTTTGAATCCCGCCGGTCAGCGGCGGGGCCCATAGGAGGACCCCATGCAATTTGCCCTGTCCAAGGAGCTTACGATGCTCCGCAAAGAGGTACGCAATT
>CBFCZJ010000148.1:0-8508 GCA_965602445.1 uncultured Desulfobacterales bacterium
ACCGACTTAACCGCGCCGGTCAAGCTCGGCTCGGATGGCCGGACCGATGGTTTCCATCAGATACGGTTTTTTCACGTATGCACCGACGCCGAGGGCCTCGGCAGCCCGGACGCGGCCGGTTTCCGAATAGCCGCTGGTGATGATCGCCTTCTGGTTCGGACAAATTTTGAGGATCCGTCGGAAGGTTTCAAGACCGTCGATGCCCGGCTCCATGATCATGTCGAGAATCACAAGGTCGACTTCATGGTCCTGGAGGTACTCGACGGCCGCTTCACCGCTTTCCACGACGGCCACCTGATAGCCGAGACGGCTCAGCATCGATTCGGCAATTTCGCGCTGTTCGGCCACGTCGTCCGCCACCAGAATCGTTTCTCCCCTCCCCTGGCTTTGACTGGGCGCCGTGCTGTTTTGCCTCAGTGATCCGCTCTCTCCTGAAACCGGCAAAAAAATGTGGATGCTCGTGCCGCTTTCCATTCTGCTCTGGATGTCGATGTAGCCGTGGTGGTCCTTGACCGTCCCCCAGACCACCGCCATTCCGAGGCCGGTTCCGCTTCGCCCCATGACCTTTTTGGTGTAAAACGGCTCGAAGACCCGATCGATGTCCTGATCGGAAATGCCGACGCCGGTGTCGGAAACCTGCAGGACCACATAGTCGCCTTCGGCCACGTCGTCGTATCCGCGGATCGGGCGGTCGATGTACCGATTCTCGGTGGAAATGGTCACCGTTCCGGTGTGCTCGATCGCTTCGACTGCGTTGGAGACCAGGTTCATCACGGTTTTTGAAAGATGAAAAGGGGATCCGGAAACCGGCATCAGTTCAGGATCGAGGTCAAGTTCCAACTCGAAGCCGGGGTGGTGATTGCGAAGCTGCTCGTATTCAGGGCTTTGCAGGTAATCTTCGACCACTTCGTTGAGATGGACCGGCTTGGAGACCGAAACCCCGCGCCGGGCCAGTGTGAGCAGGTCCTGGACGATACCGGCCGCTTTTTCTCCGGAGGCCTGGATCGTTTGAACCGGCTTTCTCAAGGGGCTGTCTTCGGGCAGGTCCATCAGCAGCAGTTGGGGGTAGCTGACCACACCGGAAAGAACGTTGTTCAGATCGTGTGCCACCCCGCCGGCAAGCATCCCGATGGCCTCCATCTTTCGGGCCCGTTGCAGCTGTTCCTCCAGCCGGTATTTTTCGGCTGCCGCTTTTCTGCTGTCGGTGATGTTTCTGACCACGGCCAGTGCCTGCTCGTCCGAAATGCCCACGAGCCGGCACTCAAAGGACTCTGTTTGGTCTTCGGTATGGAGTTCGAATTCACCGAACTGCATCCGTCCGGAGCGGAAAACCGCCTCCGTCAATTCCTTTATGACCGCGGCGACATCCTTGGGAAATACCTCTTCTATTTTTCGGCCGATGACTTGATCCGGCGCCATGGGCAGACCGACCCAGGCGCCCTTGGCATCGATGAACGTGCCTTGACGATCGAACTGAAAAATCAGGTCGGGCAGCGCATCGATCAGCGCCCTGCTCTTGGCTTCGCTCTGTCGGACGATCTTTTCTCCCCGTCTGCGCTCTGCGGCCTCCTGCTGCAAAGAGTCTTCCCGAGCCCTGATCTCGGCGGCCATTTGACGGAACCGTCGGGCGATATCGGTCAACTCGCTGTGCCGCACCTCCTCAAATCCGTATTCGTATTCTCCCTGGGCAACGCGGTCGATGCCCCGCTGGAGTATGGCCAGGGGCTTTCGCATGTAAATTCGCAGCAGCAGACCGGTGGTCACCGAAATCACCACCAGGGACAGAAACAAAACCAACAAAAGCGTGTTTCGAAGCCATTTGAGATCCTGCTGATATGCGGCCATGGAAAGGGAAAAGGCCACCTCGCCGATGGCCTGACCGCGGTGGGAGATCGGCACGGATCTCCGGATGCGGTTTCCGTGGTCTTCAGAGGCGCCTTGAAGGTACAGCGTCCGGCCTCCCGCATCCTTGATGTGGATCAGTTCAACGACATCCCGGCGGGCAACCCCTGATCCGATCCTGGCGATCTGTTCGTCGTCGAAATCCCATATCGGCACCGCCAGCACCGCGCCCAGATTTGCCGCATATTCGTCGGCCTTGGACTCAAGGTCCCGGTACAATGCGCGAGACTGTCTGCCGTACACCGCCGCCAGTAAAATCCCTTCGAACACCAACAGCAACAGCACCAGGCTCAGCGTCAGCTCCCTGGAAATGGAGCGGCTTGAAAAACGCCGGGCGCTGGAGGGTTCGACGCCCTCTTTGCCGACTGCTGCTGGTCGCATCTTTTCACTCATCGGGTTACCATGGCTGCCTTTGAAGAGGGGTTCTACCCGAAATACGGCATCGTTGTCCACCTTTCTGAATCAAAAAGTCGAATGGGTAATTTCTACCCACTTGGCGATTCTCCATGGCGTTCCGTGGTTAGTTTCGATACAGATCAGCGCGTTTCCGAACCGGATCCCATGCCGGAAAAATATAATATTTCAATTATTTTCAATGGATTGTAACCGGATCGCTTTTGATCGGCTCACGACTGGCACAAAGGTTGCTATTATGGAGAAACAACATCGGCACAAGGAGATTCAAAGGCCACCAAACCACCATAACAACCCCTATGAAAAGGAGAACCTCCATGATGAAACCGCACTCTTTCAAAATTCTGACAGCAATTGCCCTGATTGCCACCCTGGCTGTAGCCTCTTATGCCTTTGCCGGCTGGGGACAAGGCTGGGGTCATGGCCGTATGGGCTACGGCCCTCACCATCGGGGAATGATGGGAGACTATGGCGACTACGGCCCAGGACCCGGAGAGTATGGGCCTGGATATGGTCAGCCCCGAGGATTCGGCAATAATTTGAGCCCGGAGCAGATCGAAAAGATGGAAACCCAGCGGGAAGCCTTCTTCAAGGAGACCGAACCGATTCGTCAGCGGCTCTATGAAAAGGAGATGACGCTGAGAAGCGAGTTGGCCAAAGAAAATCCCGATGCGGATGCCGCAAAGACCCTGCAGAATGAGATATCCGAGCTCCGCTCCGACTTCGACCAAAAGCGGCTGGAGCACCGGATGGAAATGAGGGCGATCGCCCCTGAAATCGGCCAAGGCTATCGGAGCGCCGGACCCGGATACGGTCCCCGAGGTCCCCGCGGCGGCGGCTACGGACCCGGCTACTGCTGGCGCTAAGTTCCCGAGGTCTTTCTTCCAATTCCTGTGCTGAAAATGGGGCGGCCGCTCGCGGCCGCCCTTTTTTATTGATAAAGATGTGTAAGCCTTTTTATCAATCTTGACTTGACTGCCCCATCGATTATAATCGATGTCCGTTCATGGAAAAGGAGTCTTCTATGCCCATATATGAATTTTGCTGCAACGATTGCAGCCATGAATTTGAAGAAGTCTTTCTGCCCAATCTGGTCCGGTCGCTGGACAGCCAAACCATTGAATGCCCTGTCTGTGGAAGCACCAATGTGACGCGTCTGCTGTCGGCCGGCAGCTTCAGGCCTCGGGGAATCCCGAAGGGCAAGGGGGGGTTCAAGCCGCCGAAGTGCAAATCCGGATAGTCGGCGCTGCTCCTGCCCGTTTATTTCCCGCCGTTCTTGCTCCTTTGCCTCTGGTGTATTAAGGTATCATAGTCAGTCCGGCGCCCGCGCCGACAAAATGGAAAAGCGAAAGCGCCCTCGCCCGACATGCCTTTGACCTAACGCCGTGGAAGGGATTTGACCTTGATTCGACGTGCTGCAATGGTTTTCCTTTTGGCTTTTCTAATCATGGCCCCTGGTCTGGGGGCGCAAATTTACTACTGGATCGACGAAAACGGCGTCAAGCGATTTTCCAGCGAACCGCCGCCGGCCGGCGTTCCCGTCATCGAAAAAAGCGAGGAGATTCCCTACGACGAACAGGAGGCCGAAAAGTACCGCCGGCAACAGGAGCAAACCTGGCAGAGGCTCCAACAAATGTGGGACGAACGACGGCGACAGGAGGAGGCCGAGGCGGCCGAGGCGCAGCGCCAGCAGGAGGCCGAGCAGCAGCGCATCGAAGCGGAAAAAAAACGCCGGGAAGAAGAACAGCAGGCCATCCGGGAAAAGCGCTACGAAGACGGCACCTACGAACAGAAAAGAAGGCGGCGGGAGCGGGCGGCGGAACAGCAGGGTCAGGCGCCGTGACGCGTCCTGAGGCTGGCGGCGCTATGCCGTTTAGAGCAACAGCGGCCATCGATGTTGTTGCCGAAGCCACTTCCCTCTTCTTTGGCCAACACGGAAAAATCCATGCACAAAATCGTATTGCTCAGACACGGGGAAAGTCGTTGGAACCGGGAAAACCGATTCACCGGTTGGACCGATGTCGACCTGACGGCAAAAGGGGTCGAAGAAGCCCGGCACGCCGGAAAGCTGCTGCGGGATAACGGCTTGGACTTCGACGTCGCATTCACCTCTGTCTTGAAAAGAGCCATCCGGACCCTTTGGATCGTGATGGACGAAATGGATCGGATGTGGATCCCGGTCCATCGCTCCTGGCGGCTGAACGAGCGCATGTATGGCGCCCTCCAGGGGCTGGACAAGGCCAAAACCGCCGAGCGCTACGGCGACGAGCAGGTCCTGATCTGGCGGCGAAGCTACGATACCCCTCCTCCGGCCATAGAACCGGGAGACGATCGGGATCCAGGCAAGGACCCTAAATATGCACTGCTTGAGCCGGGCCAAATTCCCCGAACCGAATCCCTCAAGGATACGATCCAACGCTTCATGCCTTACTGGCACGACACCATTGCCCCTTCTGTAGCGGCCGGAAAAAGAGTGCTCATCGCCGCCCACGGAAACAGCCTGCGAGGGCTGGTCAAGCACCTGGACAACGTTTCGGAAAGCGAAATCCTGAAGTTGAACATTCCAACCGGCATCCCTCTAGTCTACGAATTGGATGGCAACCTGAATCCGATTCACCACGCCTACCTCGGTGATGCCGAGGCGGTTGAAAAGGCCCAGGCGGCGGTGGCGGATCAGGCGAGCCGCAAATAACCCGCACGAACCTGTCCTTGGCTTTTCCTGGATGCGACATGGATGGATCGAATGCAAAAAGTCGTCTTTCACGCGGAGATAGAAAACCAGAGCGATGTCAGAGCCTATATCCCCTGATGGCGTTTTTGCTCGGCCCTTTGTCGCTGCAAAATTCTCCTGTTGCTGCCCGCTCCAGACAGAAGCCGGCCTCGCCGGACAGGCCCGGATCCCCCGAGGAAAAGGAATCCTCCGAAGCCGAAGAAGACGTAAAACCCGAAATTCTCTGCCGCCAGTGCCGGCAGGGAGTCACCGACTCCGGGCAGCGAATCACGGCTCAGGGGGGCCACCGCCACACCTTTGCCAATCCCCATGGCATCGTATTTGAAATCGGCTGTTTCCGTGAGGTGAGAAACTGCGGCGTGCTGGGCGCTCCCACCGCCGAGTTTTCATGGTTTTCAGGATTTCGATGGCAGATCGTGATCTGCGGGACCTGTCTGACTCACCTGGGATGGTTGTTCACCGCCGGCGGGCCGGAGCATTTCTTCGGCCTGATCCTCGACCGGCTGGTGATTCCGGCCTGATTTGACAATCGGTTCGATCCGAGTAAAGGTATCTGCGAAGCGAATTTTTTATGAATGAGAATCTCAAGCGGAGAGAGTAATGAAAATTTTCATTTCCGGTTCCCTAGCCTATGACCGAATCATGGATTTTCCCGGCCACTTCAAGGATCATATTCTTCCCGACAAGATCCATATCCTGAATGTCTGTTTTACGGTCAACGGGATGAACGAAAAGTTCGGAGGAACTGCGGGCAACATCGCGTACAACCTTGCCCTGCTCGGCGAACGGCCGACGATCCTTGCCACCGCCGGCAAAGATTTTGACACCTACCGCAGCTGGCTGAACCGCCACGGCCTGCCCACAGACGGGATCGTCGACATCGAGGAAGAATTCACCGCCAGCGCCTACATCACCACCGACAAGCGGGACAACCAGATCACCGGCTTCAACCCCGGTGCCATGAAGTATCCTTCCGGTTACCGGTTTGACGGGTTGAAGAAAGAAGACGCGTTGGCCATCGTCTCTCCGGGGAACTTGGAGGACATGGTCAATTACAGCCGGAAATACAAAAAAACAGGCATCGCTTACATCAGCGACCCGGGTCAATCGATTCCGGCCCTTTCCGGCAACCAACTCGAGGAGATGCTCGACGGCAGCGCCGTTCTGATATCCAACGACTACGAACTGGAAATGATCCAGAAAAAAACCGGGCTGGACAAGCCGGCGCTGATCGAGCGCGTCGATGCGCTGATCACGACCCTGGGAGAAGAAGGTGCAGAAATCACCCGAGGCACAGAATCCGTTCGGATCCCTTCCCTGCCGGTGTCCGAAGTCAAGGATCCGACCGGTGCCGGGGACGCTTTTCGCGCCGGGCTGATCAAGGGAATGGTGGACGGCAAAGACATCGTCGACGCCGCCCGGATCGGCGCCACCTGCGCCAGCTATGCCGTGGAAAAGCTCGGCACTCAGGAACACTTCTTTACCGAAGAAGAATTCAAAAAACGCCACGACCGCGCCTTTTCATAAATTCAGAGCAGATGCCGACCTCATCCAACGATGCGCGGACCCAGCCGCAGAGACGATATTTTCGCGTCCAACTGGCGGCCATCGGCCTGTCGACGGTTGTGGGGGTCGCCCTGTTGGCGGCCAAGTTCTTCGCCTATCACCTCACCGGCTCCTCGGCGATCCTCTCCGACGCCTTGGAATCGATCATCAACGTCGCGGCCAGCGGCTTTGCCCTGATCAGCATCGTAACGGCCGCCCGCCCGCCAGACGAATCCCACCCTTACGGCCACGGCAAGATCGAGTTCTTTTCTGCGGGATTCGAAGGCGCCCTGATCATTCTGGCCGCGGCCGGCATTTTTTATACCGGCATTGAGCGGATTCTCCATCCCCAGGGGCTGCCGAACCTCGGAGACGGCATCGCCATCCTTGGCGCCACTGCGGCGATCAATCTCATTGTCGGATTTTTGCTGTTCCGCACCGGGAAAAAAACCGGCTCCCTCACCCTGGTGGCCGACGGCAAGCATCTGCTGACCGACGTGTACACCTCCGTCGGGGTCATCGCCGGGCTTTTTCTCGTGCCGGTCACCGGATGGTATCGGCTCGACGGCGCCATTGCCTGCCTGGTGGGAATCAATATCCTGGTCACCGGCGTCGGCCTGGTAAGGGCGTCTTTTGCCGGCCTGATGGATGAATCCGACCCTGTTTTGCTGGAAAAGATTACCGAATTGTTATCCCAACACCGAAAGGAGAGCTGGATCGACATCCATCAGCTCCGGTCCTGGAAAGCGGGAAACCACGTCCATATCGACCTGCACCTTGTCCTTCCCCAAGATCTGGACCTTTACCGTGCCCACGAGGAGGCAAAACAAGTCGAATTGATCCTGACAAACCATTTTGAGGGAAACGCCGGTATTCTGGTCCACATCGACCCTTGCACGGCGCCGGACTGTCCGGTCTGTCAAAAGACCCGGTGCGAGATGAGAAGCGCAGCGGCGCAACAAGCCGCGCCATGGAATACCGCATCACTGACCACAACCCGTTCGGAAGATCCGGTGCACTCCGGAACAAAACAGGACCGCCTCGATCCGGGAAAATGACGGTGCGGCCGATTTTTCGCAACGGCCGCCCCTTAGGGCTCGATGGCATAATTCCGGTGACGCTAGATCAAAGAACACTCACCGCCGAGACACAGAGGGCGCAGAGAAAATCTTAACTAAAATATGTAACGATCTTCGCATCCGCTGCGGCCTCGGCGGTGAAATATCGCCACCATAATTCCGCTCGCAGGTACTCAGGGCCTCAGCCGCCCAGAACCAGGGTCCCCAGCGCCGCCAGCGCCACCAGCAGGGCCATCATCAACACATCGAGCACTCCGTCGATAATCCGTTCCAACATCGGATCCCCCTTGTTCTCACCGAAATTGAGCGATTCTTCTTCGGGATCTTTCTGCGGGCGGGCATAAAGCCCGCCCCTACGAGATACTCGCCACCCCGCGGGTAGGGGCGGGGTTCATCCCCGCCCGGATGCCGGTCGGGATTGGCGGAAAGGCATCGCACAATCGCTCAGATCAGGTCTCACTCAACTTTCCGAATTCATGGTTCCGCGAAAGCGGATGAACTCGCGGCGGAGATTTTATCCGCGGCTGTGAAAGAACTGTTCGGCCTCCTCCACTGAATCGAACAGAAGCCACTCCCGAAACAGGACCCATTCGCCGCGCTTTCGAATCCGCTCTATTTCGGTATTGCCGTGGTATTCGAAGACATCCTGGTATTCACTGAAACACTCGGCCTGTGTCATGGATTTCCCTCCTGCTGTTGAAGTTGGATTGCCGGCGCCCGTTTCCCGGCAGATGTCCTGTTGCGGTCCACCCTAGCAGGACGGTGTGACAGATCCGGTCACAAAAACAAAAAAATGCCTCTCGATCCTAAAAAAACGGATCGAGAGGCATTTTTTTT
>CBFCZJ010000149.1:0-8440 GCA_965602445.1 uncultured Desulfobacterales bacterium
GGTCGAACCGGTGCTTGGACCGCTCGTGATAGCGAATCGTGGCCTCGAAGTCCGGAATGTGCCTGTCGTCGTCCATTGGTGGAACATAAAGATGAAACAGAAAGGATCAAGGCAAAAGGCTGGGACGCTGGGAAGCAGTTCCAAGGTTCAGGGGGTCAGTGTTTGCTGCAAATTCTCATTTCTAAATTCAAAATTCTGAATCTTCCACCCCTCTTTTTCTTCCGGCCTTCCAGCCTCCTGGCCTCCCAGCATCCCAGCGGGCGAGGGCTACGCGCCGAGCGCCTCTTTGATCCGTTCCATGGCGCGGTCGACGTTTTCGCGGCTGTTAAAGGCGCTGATCCGGATGAACCCTTCGCCGCAGGGGCCGAAGCCGACCCCGGGGGTGCAGACCACGCCGGCGCGGTCCAGCAGAAGGTCGAAAAACGCCCAGGACTCGGTTTTTCCATCGATCCAGATATACGGAGAGTTTTTCCCTCCCGCGCATGTGTAGCCGAGCCCTCTCATTGCCTCCCGGATCCGGGCGGCATTGGCAAGATAATAGTCGCTCCGTTCCCGGACCTGGGCGCCACCCTCTTCGGAATAGATCGCTTCTGCGGCCCGCTGGACCGGATACGACACCCCGTTGAACTTGGTGGTGTGACGGCGGTGCCACAGGGGGTGCAGCGAGGTTTTTTCCCCGGCTGCCGTGTAGGCGCTGCAGTCCTTGGGGACCACGGTGTAGGCGCAGCGGGTGCCGGTGAATCCGGCGGTTTTGGACAGGCTGCGAAATTCCACGGCGACCTCACGCGCTCCGTCGATTTCAAAAATCGAGTGGGGCAAATTCTCATCCCGGATGAAAACCTCGTAGGCCGCGTCGAACAGGATCAGGGCCCGGTGGTCCCTTGCATAGTCGACCCAGTCTTTGAGCCGGTCTTTGCCGATGGTGGCACCGGTGGGGTTGTTGGGAAAGCACAGGTAGATCAGATCGACCGGTTCATCGGGCAGGGTGGGAACGAATCCGTTTTCCGCCGTGCTGGATAGGTAGGTAATCCCCTTGTACCGGCCCTGGGCGAAGACACCGGTTCTTCCGGCCATGACATTGGTGTCGAGGTAGACCGGATAGACCGGATCCGGGATGGCCACCCGGATATCGGGGGCAAACAGCTCCTGAAAGTTTCCAGTGTCGCACTTGGTCCCGTCGCTGATAAAGACCTCGTCTGCAGCGATGTCGGCCCCACGGGCCTGAAAGTCGTATTCGGCGATTTTCTCCCGAAGGAAGGGATAGCCCTGTTCGGGGCCGTAGCCTCGGAACGTCGCGTCCTCGCCCATTTCATCCACGGCCTGGTGAAACGCCTCGATGCAGGCCGGTGGAAGAGAGCGGGTCACGTCTCCGATCCCGAGCTTGATCACCTCGGTCTGTGGATGGGCCTCCTGGAACGAGGCCACCCGTTTTGCGATGTCCGAAAACAGGTAGGAGGACTGCAGCTTCCGGTAGTGTTCGTTGATGCGGATCATCTGGCGTTCCTTCTGGTTTTGATTCGGGAGTTATGGATTAAGTGCCTAGAGTGCCTAAAGTTCATAGAGTGCCTAGAGTAAGGGTGTCGCTTCGCTCCGGCTTTCTTATAAAAAAGGATAGCATTCCATAACTCTAGGCACTTTAGGCACTCTATGAACTCTAGGCACTTTTTATATTGATCGATGACCAATGGCCGATGACTTTTCCCGGCGTCGTGGAAGACTTCATATCCGCCGAGGCTGAAATTGGCAAGGGGGAATGGTTTGTGGTAGGAGAGGAGTGCAGACGGAGGCGCACGAATGTTTGCAGTCCTTCACGGCATACTGGGCATGGCGGCCATTGTGGGGGTGGCCGTGGTCTTCTGCGAGAATCGGAAGGAGATCCGCTGGAGGACCGTCGCGGCGGCCTTCGGGCTGCAGGCGGTTCTGGCGGTCGTGCTGTTGAAGTTTCCCGGCACCCGCCAGGTGTTTTTTCTGCTCAACACCCTCGTTGAAACGCTGGCTCAGGCGACTGAAGCCGGAACCTCCTTCGTGTTCGGCTATCTAGGCGGCGGGGCGGCTCCACCATTCGAGGTCGTTTCCGGGGCCAGCACCTATATTCTCGCGCTTCGGGGGCTTCCCATCGTTCTGGTGGCCAGTGCCCTTTCGGCCCTGCTGTTTTACTGGCGAATTTTGCCAAAGGTGGTGGGCGGCTTTTCCTGGCTGCTGCAACGCTCCATCGGGGTGGGCGGCGCAGAAGGCCTGGCTGCGGCGGCCAACGTGTTTCTCGGCATGGTCGAGGCTCCCTTGTTCATTCGCCCCTACCTGGCCCGTCTTTCCCGCGGCGAACTCTTTTCGTTGATGACCTGCGGCATGGCCACCATCGCCGGCACCGTCATGGTGCTGTATGCGGGCATCCTCAAGGCGGTGATCCCCGACGCCATGGGGCACTTGCTGGTCGCTTCCATCATCAGCGCCCCGGCGGCCATCGCCCTGGCCCGAATCATGGTTCCCACCCCTGCCGGGGAGGCGACCGGCGCCGAAGAAACGGCTGTTTCCGAGGCCGGCAGCGCCATGGAGGCGATCACCGGCGGTACCCTTCAGGGGCTTACCCTTTTGCTCAACATCGTTGCCATGCTCATCGTTTTGGTGGCCATGGTCGAATTGGTCAACATCGGACTGGGATGGCTGCCGGACGTCGGTCAGCAGCCGTTGACGCTCCAGCGCCTTTTCGGATGGGTGCTGGCACCGGTGGTTTGGGCCATCGGCATCCCCTGGCCGGAGAGTATCGCCGCCGGCGGTCTCATGGGTACGAAAACCATCCTCAATGAATTTCTCGCCTACCTTCAGTTGGGAGCCCTTCCTGCGGACGCGTTGTCGGACCGGTCAAAGATGATCATGACCTATGCCATGTGCGGATTTGCCAACCCAGGCTCCTTGGGCATCATGATCGGAGGACTCGGTGCCATGGCACCGGATCGCCGGAGGGAAATCGTCTCCCTTGGATTCAAATCGATCCTTGCCGGAACCCTTGCCACCGCCATGACCGGCGCCCTGGTCGGCATGCTCTGGTCCTAAACCGTTTTTTCAGGACGCTTGTAAACCATCGATTCGTTGTTATCGTCCAAGGTTATAATCCCATCTATAAATTGAATCGGTTCGTGGTTTTGGGAAGGCCCGCTGCAGCAGACGTCAACCCTTTGATTTGGAGAAAAAGGAGGGAGCATGAAACGATTTTTCAAACCCCTGATCGTCGTCGGGCTGGCCGCCGTATTTGCGGCTGGATGTGCCGCAACCAAACCGGCAGCCGATTTTTCCCCAGTCGATCTGACCGCAAAAGCCAGATCCGGGGACTACACCAAAAACGTCGACAACTTTTTGGTGGTTCTCGACGCCTCCGGTTCCATGAATGAAACCCTCGGGGGGCAGGAGAAAATCCAGATCGCCAAGGACGTCGTCGAGCGGATCAGTCGGACCGTTCCGGACATGGGGTTCGTGGCAGGGGTCCGCACCTTCGGCAACACGATTTCCCCGTTCACGCGAAAGACCGACCGGATCTACGGTATGACCGTTCATGACAAGGACGCGCTCTCCCAGGCCTTGGAAGGCATCGGGTGGGCCGGCGGGCTGAGCCCGATGGCCAGGGCGAAAGAAGCGGTTGACGGGGATCTTGAAGGGCTCAGCGGAAAGACGGCGCTGATCGTTGTCAGTGACGCCAAGGAAATCGATCCGAAACAGCCCCTGTCGGCGGTTCGCAGCCTCAAGGAAGAAATGGGCGAAAATATCTGCATCTACACGATTCTGGTCGGAAACGATCCGGCCGGCCGAGCCCTGATGCAGCAGATGGCAGCATTCGGCGGGTGCGGGTTTGCCGCCGAAGCCGATGAGCTCAACTCGGCCCAGGCTGTGGCAGACTATGTCGAAGCGGTGTTTCTTGCCAAGGCGGACCGGCCAAAGGACACGGACGGAGACGGGGTCTTCGATCCGCTGGATCAGTGCCCGGACACACCTGCCGGCGTGGCGGTCGACAGCGTCGGCTGCCCGCTGGACAGCGACGGCGACGGGGTCTTCGATTTTCAGGACCGTTGTCCGGGCACACCTGCCGGCGTAGCGGTCAATCTGTACGGATGTCCCCTTGATTCGGACAACGATGGGGTACCCGACTATGTCGACCGCTGCCCGGGCACACCGCGCTGGACTGCGGTCGATGCCGGGGGGTGTCCGGTGGACAGCGACGGCGACGGGGTCACCGACGACAAGGACCGCTGCCCCGGAACGCCGAGCGGAGCCAAGGTCGACGCCTATGGATGCTGGGTGTTGAGCGGGGTGCTGTTTGACACCGGAAAATCGTCCATCAAGGCGGAAATGGCCGAAGAGCTCAAGCAGGTGGCCCGGGTCATGCGCAGCAATCCAGGGCTTACGATCGAAGTTCAGGGGCACACAGACAGCGTCGGCGATGCCGCATTCAACCAGGCCCTGTCGGAAAAGCGGGCGCGGGCCGTCATGAACCACCTGATCGGAGAAGGGATCGGTGCAAAGCGGCTTCAGGCCAGGGGCCTCGGGGAAACCCGGCCGGTGGCCTCCAACGATACCGCCGAAGGAAGGGCCCTGAACCGGAGGGTGGAGCTCAAACCATTGCCCTAAAAATGAAAAGGGGGCGCAAGCGCGCCCCTCTTCATTTTTTTTAATGGATGGTAGAACGCTTGTCAGGACCACATTTCCAATTGCAGGCTTTTTGCATTCTCGTCGAACCGAGACGCCAATTCAATGTTGGAAGGTAGGTGCCGGCGTCCAGGCTTGTCGAGCCGGCCGTTCTGCTGCAATAGATTAAAGGAGCGGTATTGATCCGATTGCGCTAGCAATTGGGTCAATACCGCTCCTTGTGGGTGAATTCGGCGATTTCCCGGCGCTTCGGCGCCGAGGGCGATTTAGCCGGATAGCCGACAGGAACCAGCACCGCCACTTCCACATCTTCGGGCAGCCCGAGAACCTTTGCCGCCCGGTCGTGGTCGAACAGGCCCACGATCACCGTTCCGAGACCGAGATGGTGGGCGGCAAGGCACAGGTTTTCGGTGGCAAGCCCCAGATCGAACATGAACCAGTCCCCGAATTTGGTGGTCACTTCTCCCTTGTAATAGCCGCTGACCCTGCGTCGTGCACACACGGCCAGAACCAGCGGGGCTTTTTCGACGGCGCCGGCGGCAGGATTGCCTTTGGGGGGAAGGGTCTCCCGGAGCCTTTTCTTTTGCGCCGGATCGCGGACGGCCACGATTTCCCAGCACTGGGTATTGGCCCAGGAAGGGGCCCAGCGAACGGCCTCGAAGATCTGTTCAAGCATTTGCTCGGGAATCTCCCGCTCTTCGTACTTGCGGGTGCTCCTTCTGTTTCTCACCGTATTCATGAAATCCGTCATGAATCCCTCCAATGAAACATCACTTGTCATGTCACGCCAGGCTTTCAAGGGCCTCCCGGAGTTTCGGATATTGAAAGGTAAAACCGGTGTCCAGGAGTTTGCGGGGCACGGCTCGGGTGCTGGCCAGCAGGGCCTTTCCGAATTCTCCCAGCACCGCCTTGATCATAAAGGCCGGAGCAGGCATGATCGCAGGCCGGTGAAGGACGTCTCCGAGCGTCTTGGCCAATTCTTGATTTCTGACCGGGTTTGGCGCCGTAAAATTGGCCGGACCCGAAAGCGTGGCGGTTTCCAGTGAAAACCGCAACCCGGCCACCACATCGTCGATGTGAATCCAGGGAAACCACTGGCTTCCATCTCCCAAAGGGCCGCCAAGCATGAGCTTGAAGGCGGGGACCATCTTGTCGATGGCCCCTCCGCCCCATCCTAAAACGATGCCGAAACGGGCTGTCGTGACCCGGACCTGTTTTTCTTCTGCGCGCAGCGCTTCGGCCTCCCAGTCTCGGCCGAGACGGGCCAGAAAGTCGTTTCCAGGTTCGGAATCCTCGGTGAGGATTTCATCGCCGCGGCTGCCGTAGTATCCAACAGCAGAAGCGCTGACCAGCGCCACTGGCCGGTCCGCGGCAAGGGCATCCACCAGGTGGCGGGTGGTCAGGATCCGGCTGTCGTACATTTCCTGTTTGTAGCGGTCGGTCCACCGGTTGAAGATACTTTTTCCAGCCAGGTTTACTGCAGCATCGGTGTCGGCCAGGGCTTCTTGCCAGTCCCCGGGTTCGGTGGTGTCTGCGGAGATGTACCGGAAATGCTCGTGGCTGATCCGGCCGTGGACGGCCCGGGTGCCGACGGCGGTGACGCGGTGGCCGCGGTCCAGAAGATCCTTGCATAGGTAGGTCCCGACAAATCCGGAACCGCCGGTAACGAAAATGTTCATGGTGCCTCCTCGCTGGTCCAGTACGGCGCAGGCCGGCCCCATGGCTTTTTCCCGGATGGGGTCAGCCGATATTGTACCGGCCCGACTCGATATACGGTCCGTCTTCTACTTCGATGGCATGGATGATGGGCCGGTATAACCGTTTTTTCATCTCGGCGATGACGCTCCGCTCCTTTTTCAGTGCCCTGCCGAACTCGAGGCAGTCGGCGAGCAGCGTTTCCGATGGGCTTGCTTTATATACGATCCCGCGCTCGCGGCACTGCTCTGCGGTCAGGCGAACCCCGGTCAGCTCCATCTCCACCACCGTATCCATCGGCATCGCCTTGCAGAGCATGGCGTTCATGCCCGGCAGAAAAGGAATTCCGAGGTCGACTTCCGGAAAGCAGAAAAAGCCTCGTCCGGTTTGCATGAACCGGAAATCAAAACCGCAGGCCATGATTGCCCCGCCGGCAAAGGCATGGCCGTTGATGGCGGCGATGGTGATCAGGGGATAGGTGACCAGGCGGTAAAAGAGGCGGTTGAGCTGGTGGAAATACGCTTTTGCCGTTTCAATTTCGCCCTTTTGAACGATCGGGGCGAGCCACTCCAGATCGATCCCGTTGCAGAAAATCTTTTCGTGGGAAGAGCGCGCGACCAGGACCCGGGCGTCGGTTTCCGCCTCGATCTCGTCGAGAACGGCCATATACGATTCCAGAAACGGAGGGTTGAAGCGGTTTTCCCCGTCGTTCAAGGTCACCAGGGCCACATGTTCTTTCAAAGTATAGTCGACTTTGGCCATGTTGCAACGACGTTTCCGACGGTTTTCAGGAAGGGGAGATGGAAACCCCCGAGGGGCGTGGACGCCCTCGGGGGGTCATTACTAAAAAGCGCGGCGGCTTATCCGCAGGAACCGGAGCCGCAGGAGCTGCAGCCGGGACCGAAATCCAGACCGCAGTCGAGTTTGAACCCGTGAACCAGAAAATCGACCTTGATCGGTTTGGCCTTTTCCAGGAAGTCTTTGTTGACGATAAACTGGAACCCGTCAATGTCGAACACCTTGTCGTCATCTCTTGGCTCGTCCAGAGCCATTGCCAGGCCCGGGCCGCCTCACCCGCCTTCGTTGAGAAAGATGCGGATCGGCGAAACTTCCTTTCCCCGGAAATAAGCCTGAATCTGTTCGGTGGCAGCAGGGGTAACCTCAACCATAATTTCCTCCTTAGCACGAAAGATAAACGGCCTGCCCATTGCGGCAGGCCATTTTTGCCTGCAGTTAAATTCGGTTCCAAGATAACGATGCCGATCCGAATTGTCAATATGGCATCGGCACCGGCTTATTGCCGGAGGCAGAGCGGGCGGCGCATTTGACACGACGGCTATGCGTCCATCGTCCGAAGCCGCTTTCGATAGACCGCTGCATCGTCTTCGGAAAAAAGGACAAAGACGACCCGTTCGATGCCGGCATGCGCTTCGAGCATCTTACAGGTGGTGTCGGCGGCGATCCGGCAGGCTTCCTCGATCGGGTATCCGTATACCCCGCAGCTGATGGCCGGAAATGCGACGCTTTTCAGGCCTTTTCCCGCGGCCAGGCGCAGGCTGTTGCGGTAGCAGGAAGCCAACAATTCAGGCACAGAGGGGTTGGCGCTGTAGACCGGACCCACGGTATGAATCACATAGGACGCCGGCAGACGATAGCCTCCGGTGATGCGGGCTTCGCCGGTGGGGCACCCTCCGATACCCCGGCACTCTTTAAGAAGCTCGGGCCCCGCGGCGCGGTGAATGGCGCCGTCGACGCCTCCACCCCCCAGAAGGGAAGTATTGGCCGCATTGACGATGGCGTCCACCTCCATCTTGGTGATGTCTCCCTGCCGGACCTCGATCCGCTTCAGGGTCTCCTTGTTCACGCAGGCCTCCTTTTTTAGAACGCTTGGCAGGATTGCACTATGACAGCTGCGGTTTTTTCATTTTCGCTAAGCCCTTGGATCGGTCGCGGGTTGGCCTCATCGAGACCGGTACGGCGGCAGCGGGCTTTTTCCCCTCAAATTTTCTGCGCCGCAGGCGCCATCGCTTTAAATTTGCAGCGCAAATTTAAAGCTCGTAGAGAGTGTCGTCCCGTTGAGGCGGAAGATTTCGGACCATCCCGGTGCGCC
>CBFCZJ010000150.1:0-8435 GCA_965602445.1 uncultured Desulfobacterales bacterium
CCTACCGGCGGCTGCTGGAACTGTTTTGGAACAGCCACAACCCTGCGGCCCGCTCCTGGTCCCGGCAGTACCGGGCGGCCGTCTTTTACCACGACGAGGACCAGCAGCAGGCTGCCTTCGAAACCCGGGACAGGACAGCCGAATCTCTGAAGGAGCCGATCCGGACAGAGATATTCCCGTTTTCCGGCTTTACCCGGGCCGAAGCCTACCACCAGAAGTACTACCTTCGAAACCGCCGCGACCTGATGCGGGAATTTGGCCGGTTCGGCTTCTCCGAGCGGGAGTTTGCCGATTCGACCGCCGCCGCCCGGATCAACGGATATCTGGGCGGTTACGGGACGAGAAAACAATTCGAAAACGAACTGCCCCTGCTGGGCCTCACCGAGGCCGGGGAAAATCTCCTGCGCAGCATTGTTCGACAAAAATGGTAGCGATCGGTTTTTGTGCAGGGAGAGACAGCGCCGTGGATGTAACCTAGCGCCGGCGCCAGACTGCTGAGTCGTGTGGGGTCAGCCCTTCACCAGGTGCCGGACGATGTGGGAAAGCTCGGGAAAGATCAGGGCTTTGCAGGCGAGCTGGCAGGCCTTGAGGCTGCCGGGCATGGCAAAGACCACGGCATCGCCCAAGATGCCGGCGCAGGCCCGGGAAAGGACGGCGGCCGAGTCGATCTGGTCGAAGGATAGCTGGGCAAAAAGGGGGGAAAAGGCGGTCAGCTCCTTGGAAAACAAGGGGCGCAAGGCCTCGATGGTCACATCGGCGGCTGCCAGGCCGGTTCCGCCCGTGACGAGCACGGCCTGTGCGCTCCGGTTTTCAATGGCGTCGCAAACGGTTGAGGCGATGGCCCCGGCCTCGTCAGGAACCACCTCGTGCAACACCAGATGGTGGCCCTCCTTTTTCACCCGCTTGGCCATCCAAAGGCCGCTTTTGTCCTCTTTGATCGTGCGGGTCGTAGAGACAGTGACGATGGCCACGTTGACGCGTTTCGGGGCGTCTTTTTTATGCGCTTCGGTACTCACGGCTCCAAAATCACCTCGTCGGTACCGTCTGTTTCGGCCAATCGGACATTGACCGTCTGGGTATGGCGGGTTTCGACGAATTTTCCCACATAATTTCCCTCGATGGGCAGTTCCCGGTGGCCCCGATCGACCAGCACCGCCAACTCGATACGGTCGGGCCGGCCGTAGTCCATCAGGGCATCCATGGCGGCCCGGATCGTTCTCCCGGTGAAGAGTACATCATCGACCAGGATGATCTGGCGTCCGTCCACCGAAAAATCGATCTGGGTGGTTCGGACCACCGGATGATGGGTGATCCGGGTCCAGTCGTCCCGGTACAGATTGATGTCGATCTCTCCGGAGGCAATGTCTACGCCTTCGATTTCACGGATCTTGGCCTGGAGCCGGCGGGCCAGGTC
Organism: uncultured Desulfobacterales bacterium; assembly: GCA_965602445.1. Classification (GTDB taxonomy): domain Bacteria; phylum Desulfobacterota; class Desulfobacteria; order Desulfobacterales; family CAFBRK01; genus JAIPEL01. The sequence goes on from CBFCZJ010000150.1 coordinate 1,415, forward strand.
CACGCCCCGGGTCTGGATGCCGATCAGGGCAAGGTTTCTGGCCCCCTTGTGAACCTCGACGATTTCATGAGCCATCCGGGTAAGAATCCTGTCGATGTCCTTTTGCGCCAAAAGCGTTTCTGGAGAACTCATGGAAGCACCATTCCTTCCGGGATCCGTTGCTGCACCGAAGATCGGGGCCGGCGCCGAAGTTTCCCGGATCCGTAGAATGCAAAGCGGCGTTTGCCGACGACGGTTAAGATCCGTCTCTATCTCAGGTGGCGGCCAAGATCAAGCCCCGAAAGGGATTGTCCTCCCGATGCAGAAGAATATCCCTTGATTTTTCGATGGGCTTCTCCTACCTTGCGGGGGCATCGGAAAGCGTCCGACCCGCGACCGCCCCATGCAAATTGAGTCGAAGCCAAATATGGCCCCATCCGTCACCGGCGTGATTCTGGCCGGGGGAAAGAGCACCCGCTTCTCCGGCACGAACAAAGCATTGATCCGTATCGGAAACGAGCGGATTCTAGACCGGATCCTGCGGGTGTTCCGCCCTGTTTTCCAGGAGATTCTTCTGGTGACCAACGAGCCGGTGCGCTACCTGCAGTGGGATGTCAAAATCGTGGCGGACCTTTACGGCGTGCACAGCTCCCTGATCGGGCTGCACGCCGGGCTTTTCCACGCCGGAGGGAGCCATGCCTTTGTCTCTGCCTGCGACACTCCCTTTCTCGTGCCGGAGCTCGTCAAAGAGATCGTGTCAAGGGTCCGGCCGGAAACCGATATCCTGATTCCCGAAACCGCCTCAGGCCTCCAACCGCTGTGCGCGGTCTATTCCCGCCGATGCCTGCAGCCGATCGAACGACTCTTTGAGCAGGAACGGTTTAACATCAGGGACTTTTTTCCGCAGGTGCGTGTAGAGACGATCTCCGCGATCGATATTCGCCGCTTCGATGAAAAGGAGGTCTCCTTTATCAACATCAACTCTGCAGCAGACCTGTCCGAAGCCGAAGCCGCCCTCGCCGGGTTTGGCCGGCAGGCGTCCTCCGACGGCGACAAAGAAAAGAACGGAGCCTGACATGAACATCGAGCCTATGCTTCAGCGGATCAAGGCCAGACCGGACTTTTCCGGCGCCGGCATGGTGCTGATTCACAACGGCGTGGTGCGCGCCACCTCCCGGGACGGCCGGAAAGTCACCGGCCTCCGGGTCTCGGTGGACCATGCGCGGCTGGCGTCGGTCGTCTCCTCGGCGCGGGAAAATCCGGGAATCGTTGCCGTGGAGGTCAAGATCGCCGAAGACCGGGATCTTTCCGTAGGCGACGACGTCATGGTGCTGATCGTCGCCGGCGACGTCCGGGAAAATGTGCTGACGGTACTGTCAGAAACCCTGAACGCGATCAAAACCACCGTCACGGGAAAAACCGAGTTCTTCAGGTAGTGCGCAGTGGCATAATTTGGGCGACACATCTCAGCGCGAAGAAAACTCACCGCCGAGACACAGGGGCCGCAGAGAAAACCTTTTCGATCTTCCCTTTGCATCCTCTTCGGCCTCAGCGTCTCGTATATTGAAACATTTGTCGGCAGAATCATCCGACATGTACTCAGGAGCGCCAATGGCTGATTTTACCCACATCGACGGCGAGGGCCGGATCCAGATGGTGGATGTGACCGAAAAGGGCGCCACCAGACGCCGGGCCGTCGCCCGCGGGCAGATCACCATGAAGCCCGAAACCCTGGCGCAGATCCTTGCGGGCCGCACGAAAAAGGGCAACGTTTTGGAGACCGCGCGCATCGCCGGTATCATGGCCGCCAAGAAAACCGCCGATCTGATTCCGCTCTGCCACCCCTTGAGCCTGACCCATGTGCAGATCGATTTTTATCCAGACGAGGCGGCCGGCGCCATCGACGTCGAGGCGGCCGCCCAGGTGCTGGGCAGCACCGGTGTGGAAATGGAAGCGCTGACCGCCGTTTCCGTCGCCGCCCTGACCATCTACGATATGTGCAAAGCGGTGGACCGGGAAATGGTGCTTTCCGACATCCGACTGATGGAAAAAAGCGGCGGCAAAAGCGGCTCATTCCAAAGATAAACGCGCTGACGCGCATTTATCCGAGGCGGCTTCGCCGCCTGAAAGACAAAAGATGACACTTTTTCGAATCGTGGCCGGGCTTCTGATCGCGGTCGTCGCTGGCGGGTGTGCCATTCCGGCGCCGGCGCCGCCGGAGCCGGAGCCGGGGCCGGTTCCCGCCCTGGTGAGGGTAAAGCCCGGTCATGTGCCTATGTTTTTCGATGACATGGCTTTTGACGGTCTGGCCATTGGCATCGACCAAAGCCTGGTCTATTTAAAAAGACTTCCTCCGGAGCGGGAGTTTGCTTTCGGCACGGACCGCTATTCGGCCGCCCACATGATCCGATCTCTTGTTGTTTTCAAAGACTTTCTCGGCACCCGTCCCACCGCCCGGCAACTGACGTCGTTTCTTCGGGACCGATACGTCGTCTACCGCAGCTCGGGGAGCGACGGCAGCGGACGGGTGCTGTTTACCGGCTACTACGAACCGTTTTTGCAGGGGAGCCTGAAGCGAACCGAAACATACCGCTACCCGGTCTACGGGATGCCCCAGGACCTGGTGCAGATCGATCTGTCCTTGTTCAACCCGAAATACGATGGAGAGCGGATCACGGCCCGGATCGAAAACCGCCAAGTGCTTCCCTACTTTGATCGGGAAGATATCTCCTTTGAAAACCGTCTTCAGGACAAAACAGAAGTTCTTGCCTGGGTGGACAGCCGGGTCGATCTGTTTTTTCTTCAGATCCAAGGCTCCGGAAGGATCTTCCTGGAAAACGGAGGGGTGCTTAATGTCCACTACCGTGCATCCAACGGCCATCCATACAGAAGCATCGGCAGACTGCTCATCGACGAGGGGCAGATCGACCCAAGCCTGATGTCGATGCAAAAAATCCGGGAATATCTCCAGGCGCATCCGGAAGAAATGCGGCGGATCCTGACCCACAATCCAAGCTATATTTTTTTTCAAATCGTAGAAGAGGGCCCCACGGGCGCCCTGGGGGTCGAACTGACACCGGGGCGCTCCATTGCGACAGACCGCCGTCTTTTCCCGGATGCCGCCCTGGCCTTTGCCGAATCCAAAAAGCCGTTGATCGATGGAAGCGGCGGCATCGCCACCTGGACCGACCTTCATCGTTTCGTCTTGAGCCAGGATACCGGCGGGGCGATCCGGGGTCCGGGCCGCGCCGATCTGTTCTGGGGAAACGGCCGCTACGCAGAGCTGGCGGCCGGGCACATGCAGCATCCCGGCCGGCTCTTTTTCTTCGTTCTTGCAGAAGAATATCTCTCGCTGAAATCCATTTCCCGCTGAGGCCCTCCTGCGGACTGAGAATCGAACGCGGAAACAACGGGGGGCGCCAGCACCTTTGCTGCCAGTTGACAGGGTTTTGTCGAATGGAGTATCTCATGGCGGATTTGATCCGGGAGGACCAGAGGAATTCCCGGCGCCGCTGAAAGGAACGCAACCATGTTCGGTATCGGAATGCCGGAACTGATCCTGATTCTGGCCATTGCCCTCATCGTGATCGGACCGAAAAAACTTCCGGATGTCGCCCGCGCCCTGGGACGCGCCATGGGGGAGTTTAAAAAGGCGACCCGCGAGCTGAAAGAGTCCATGGAGGTGGAAGAAGATTTGAGGGAGTTGAAAAACGTCAAAACCGCCTTCGATGAACTCAACCACAAGGTCAAAGACCCCCTTTCTTTGAAAAAGACCGTTGCGGACGGCAAGGCTGCCGACGGCAGCGCTGCGCCGGAAAAAACCGACGGCGCCGAGCCGGGGAAAACAGATGCCGCGGGGCAAACCGCTCCCGCTCAGACAGGGGAGGAGGCCGGGGCGGATTCTTCCGGCGCCGTATCCAAGGACCGAAGCAACCGGGGAGCGTCTGAAAATGACTGAAGACGAAAAGCTTCCCTTTACCGGGCACCTGGAAGAGTTGAGACGGCGGCTGATCATCTGCTTTGTCTCCGTCGGCGTCGGTTTTGTCGGCGGTTACCTGTTCAAGGAGCGCCTGTTTGAACTCCTCATGAATCCGCTGGTAAAGGTGATGAAGCCCGGCCAAAACCTGGTGTTCACCGGTCTTCCCGAGGCCTTTTTCACCTACCTGAAGGTGTCGCTGCTGGCCGGGGTCCTCATCGCCTCGCCGGTGATCATCTATCAGTTCTGGCTTTTTGTGGCGCCGGGTCTCTACGAGCGGGAAAAACGACTTCTTATTCCGATCGTTTTGCTGTCGACCATTTTTTTCGTGGGCGGCGCCCTGTTCGGGTACTTCGTTGTCTTTCCGTACGGATTCAAATTCTTTCTTGGTTTTGCCACAGAGATCATCCGGCCGCTTCCCTCCATGAAGGAATACATGTCGTTTTCCTCCAAGCTGCTCATCGCTTTTGGGTTGGTCTTCGAACTGCCCTTGGTCATCACTTTTTTGGCCAAACTGGGGATCGTTTCCGTCGATTTTCTGAAAAAAAACCGGAAGTACGCCCTTCTTTGCTTCTTCGTTGGCGCGGCCATTTTGACCCCTCCGGATGTGGTCACCCAGGTGATGATGGCGCTGCCGCTGATGGTGCTCTATGAAATCAGCATCGTCGGCGCACGGGTGTTCGGGAAAAAGCCTCTGGACGACCCGGAAGACGAAGATGCCGCCTGATTCGACCCCCGGGCCGGCGGCATACGAGCTTCGGTTGGTCCAGACTTCCGCTTCCACCGGCTATTTCGCAGCGGTTCCGGCGCCCGAAGGCTCTTGGGAGACGGCGCTGGCCTACCTCCGGGAGCATCCCCTGGACGAATTCATGCACCGCCACCTGCTCCGGTACCTGGCCGGTCTCGATCAGGAGCAGCAAAAGCGTCTTTTCCGCCGCCTCGATGTTTCCGATCCCTTGGTCCGCGTCCTTTTGGCCGAGCTTGCGGTCCTGGACCCGGGGGGCTCCTTCTCCAAGAAGGTCCTTTCGCCCGACCTTTCCGGCGAGGCGGCGCACAGAAGTCACACCCCGCTGATCGATCTCAAATCCCATGCCTTGTCCGATCAGGAACTTCACCGGCGATGGATCGCCGTCTTTGCCGAAAATCTGAACTCCCTTTCTCCGCTGCCCGACGAACACGGAGTCGGGATGTCCCCGCCGGTGCCGGAAGAAGCCATCGCGGTCGAGCTGAACCGTGGCATCAATATCGGCGACCTTCCGATTTCCGCGCCGGTCGAAGCCGGCAGCGAAGACGCCCCCGGAACCCCGGAAGAGACCGCTCAGCTCGCTCTGGAGCGCCTCCAAGAGGCAGGAATTCTGGACGGTCCCGAACTTCGGCACCAGACCTGTCTGAGCCCCCGGGCTCTGCTTCGCCGATGGCGATTCGACCATCTGGTGTGCTGCGGCCGCCAACGCTACCGGCTTTTTGGAAGCCAAACCAGCTACGGCCGGGGGTTTTCGCTGGAAACCGCCCGGGTGCGCTGCCTGATGGAGATCGTCGAGCGCTGCTCGGCCTTTGCCGGCGTCGAAAAAAAGCACGTTGCCGGAAGGCTAATCGAAACCCCGCTGGCGTTCGGCACCTTCTCGAAGCTGAAGCGGTCAGCGGCCCCCCCGCCCCTTGATCCAAACCAGATGCGCCTCGAGGCGGCCTATGAAAATGAACCGCTTTACTGGCTGCCGGCAAGCCGGATCACGCCTGAAGGCGAGGCGCCTGTTCTGGTTCCCTTTCAGGCGGTTTATCTCTTTGCCAACCTCGATGAGGTCAGCCTTTTCAGCGGACTGCCCTCGACAGGTCTTGCCGCCGGATCGACAACGGCCGGCGCAAGGCTCGGCGCCCTTCTGGAAGTCATCGAAAGAGACGCGGAAGCCGTAGGGCTATTTGATCCCTCCCGCTGCTTTCGCCTGGCGGCAAAAGACCGCTTCGTCTCAGGGCTCCTTGAAGACTACCGGGACCGGGGAATCGACGTTTTTTTCCAGGACATCACCGGATTTACCGGTGTTTCCTGCTTCAAGGCCTTTGTCATCCACCAAAACGGCGTTGTCGCCAAGGGTACCGGCGCCCATCCCGACGGCCGCTATGCCCTGCTTTCTGCCCTGACCGAAACGCCCTATCCCTACCCCAACGGCCCGGCATCGGCAAAGGGGCCGGAACACCTGCAGACACGCCTGCTGGAAGAGATCCCCAACGACAGCGCCGGCAGTGTAAAAGCGGACCTGGAACAGATCGAATCCGTTCTGAATCAAAACGGATTTTCGCCGGTCTACGCGGAGCTGACACGGGCCGACCTTTCCATTCCGGTGGTCCGCGCCCTGGTTCCGGGCCTGGAGATCATGGCCGACTTCGATCGGTTCTCCCGGGTGGGGCCTCGGTTGTATGCCGCATACCGGTCCTTGACAAAACGAGGCGGTTTCAGATCGTCGGCAGACAGCGCATTGCTTCACCGCGAAAGGGTTTCCCATTGACAGGTCCCGCTCTTCGCTGATAGGGTTTCGCCTGTTGTGAAGAAAGGATAAGGGGTTTAACGGGATCAACTGGAAAAGGGGGTGAATGGAGGATATGAAACGTCGATCTTTGATACTGGTTGCGGCTGTTTTCGGATTCGCCATGCTGTTTGCCGCCGTTGTCATCGCAGGCACCACCTTCGAGGATGTCATCACCTTCAAGCCGATTGCCGGGGAAGGAAAGTACCAGGACCGTACCGTCACCTTCTCCCACAAAAAGCACCATGAGGAGTACAACGTCGGCTGCGGGGAATGCCATCACGACGAAAACGCCAAGGCCCTGACCGATCTGAAAATCGGAGACGATGTCCAGGAATGCATCGAATGCCACAGCAAACCCGGCGAGGTTGCCACGGATGAAAAGATGAAGTGGCGCAAGGAAAGGGTTTCCAGAAAAGACCAGCAGAAGATGAGCCTGGAATACCACGCCGAAGCGCTCCATGAAAACTGCATCGAATGCCACAAGGACTACAACAAGAAAAACAAGACCAAGGCCGCTCCCCAGGCCTGCACCCAGTGCCACACC
>CBFCZJ010000151.1:0-8402 GCA_965602445.1 uncultured Desulfobacterales bacterium
CCCGCTGGCCGCTGAGCCTGGAGCCGGGCGTGTTGATGAGCCGCTCCTGGGCATGATACATGAACGCCTTTCCCGGCGGGATCCTGTGGCTGACCACCGCCTTGGCCACCACCACCCCGTTGACGTTGAAGCATTCGAGCCAGTCGTTGTCCCTGATTCCGATCGATTCGGCGTCCTTGTTGTTGAGCCAGATCGCCTCCCCGCCCCGGAACAGGGTGAGCATGGTCAGGGTGTCCGAATAGGTGCTGTGGATCGACCACTTCGAATGGGGGGTCAGGTAGTTGAGCACCAACTCATTTTCCGGATCCCGCTCCATCTGGGTGGATCCGAGCACCTCAGGGTCCAACGGCGGCCGATACAATGGAAGGCATTCGCCGAAGTTTCTCATCCATCGGTGGTCCTGGTAGAACTGGGCCCGTCCAGTCAGGGTCCGAAACGGAATTTTCTCTTCGATGTTGATTACGAAGGGCGAGTATCTGCGCTCTTCTGATTCGATCCCGCTCCAGACCGGCGATGTGATGATTTTCCGAGGCTGGGCGGTGATGTCGTCGAAGGTCATCTTCTCGGCCTGCCGCTCGCGGCTCAGGTGAGTGAGTGACAGCCCGGTTTTTTCCTCCACCGACGCCCAGGAGCGGACGGCAACCTCGCCATTGGTTTCCGGGGCCAGGGCCAGAATCGCCTCGGCGGCCTGGCGGCCGGTCTCCAGGGACGGCATCCCCTTGCTCACACCGTCTTCGGCGACGGTTCCCAAGGTCTTTTTCAGCGCCTCGTATTCGGTCTCGGCAGCCCATGCAACCCCCTTGGAGCCGAGGCCGGGCTTGGCCGCCAGCGGTCCCAGGGATGTCATCATCTTGAAGGTGTTGGCAAAGTCACGCCGGACCACCGTCAGCTGGGGAAGGGTTTTTCCAGGCACCGGCTCGGTTTCTCCCTTTTTCCAGTCGAACACCTCCGGCTGGGCGATTTCACCTTCGCTGTCGTGCATCAGCGGCGTGGCCACGAGGTCCTTGACTTCCGGAAGGTGTGTTTCGGCCAGCTCGGAAAACTTGCGGGCGATGGTCTTGAACTGCTCCCAGTTGGTCCGCGACTCCCACGGCGGGTCCACGGCCGGGTTGAAGGGGTGGATAAACGGATGCATGTCGGTGGTGCTCAGGTCGTGCATCTCGTACCATCCGGCAGCTGGAAGGGCCACGTCCGCGTACAATGCGCTGGTGGACATGCGGAGCTCCAATGTGACCAGCAAGTCGAGCTTTCCCTCCGGCGCCGGTTCCCGCCACTCGATCTCCCTCGGCCGAAGCGGGCCGTCCGTGTTAAAGACCGCGCTTTCGCATCCGAGCAGGTGCTTGAGAAAATACTCGTGCCCTTTGCCGCTGGCCCCGAGCAGGTTCGCCCGCCACAGAAACAGCACCCTTGGAAAGTTGACCGGGTGATCCGGATCTTCCACGGCGAACTTGAGCTCACCGGACTTGAGCCTCGCCACCACGTCGGCGACGATCTCCTCGTCGGTGGTCGCCCCGCTTTTTTCAGCCTCGCGGCAGAGTTCGACGGCGCTTCGGTTGAACTGGGGATAGGAGGGAAGCCATCCGAGCCGGGCGGCCGTGACATTGTAGTCGGCCATGTGACGGGGCATGTCGGCTTCGGCCAGGGGAGAGAAAATACCGGCGGCGTCGAATGTGTCATAGCGCCACTGGTCGGTGGCGAAATAGTAAAAAGAGGTCCCGTTTTGCTGGCGGGGGGGCCGGCGCCAGTCGAGGCCGAAAGCGAGTTGGGCCCAGGACGCCTGGGGTCGGACTTTTTCCTGGCCCACGTAATGGGCCCATCCGCCACCGTTGACGCCCTGACACCCGCACAAGGTGGTCAGGTTCAGGATCGAGCGGTAGATCATATCGCTGTGGTACCAGTGGTTGGTGCCGGCCCCCAGAAAGATCATGGCCCGGCCATGGGTTTGGTCGGCGGTTTGCGCAAATTCCCGGGCCACCCGAATGGCGTCTTGCCGGGGAACGCCGGTGATCGCCTCCTGCCATGCCGGTGTGTAGGGTTTTAAATCGTCGTAGCTTTGGGCATCGTCCTTTCCAGGGGTCTTGCGGGGGACCGCCAGGTGGGCGGCCAGCAGGTCAAAGACCGTGGTCACCAGGCGCTCGCCGTCTTTGGCGACGATTTTCTTGACCGGCACCGCGCCGGTACGAACCTTTGCGCCCTTCGGGTCGTAGAGGCCGAAGCCGACCGGAACCCAGTCGTCGGCGGCTTCTGCAAAGCTGAGCAAAGGAGTAAGGTTCGGCCCGCCTTCCGGGTCATCCATTTTCAAGTTCCAGCGGCCGCTGCCGTCCCACCGGTGGCCGATGCTTCCGTTGGGAACTGCGAAGCGGTCTTTGCCGGCATCGAAGAAAACGGTTTTCCATTGCGCATTTTTTTCGGAAATCCCCAGGTCCGCAGCGCGCAGAAAACGCCCCGGCACCAGTCCCTCTTTACCCTGCTCCAGACAGACGGCAAAGGGAAGGTCCGTATACTGCAGGGCATACTGGATGAAATAGTCGGACGGGTTTTCCAGGTAGAATTCCTTGAGCACGACGTGGCTCATGGCCATGGCCAGGGCGGCGTCGGTGCCGGCTTTGGCTGGAAGCCAGGTGTCGGCGAACTTGACGTACTCGGCATAATCCGGGGCCACGGCCGCCACCCTCGCCCCCCGGTAGCGGGCCTCGGTGAAAAAGTGGGCGTCGGGGGTTCGGGTCATGGGAAGATTGGTCCCCCAGACGATCATATAGTCTGCGTCGAACCAGTCGGCGCTTTCCGGCACATCGGTCTGCTCCCCCCACACCTGTGGCGAGGAGGGGGGAAGATCGCAGTACCAGTCGTAGAAGCTGATCATCGATCCGCCGATCAGGGATAAAAAACGAGCGCCGGAGGCGTAGCAGACCATGGACATGGCCGGGATCGGGGTGAACCCGAAGATCCGGTCCGGGCCGTACTGCTGGATCGTATGCACCAGAGAGGCCGCCACCAGGGTTGCCGCCTCGTCCCAGGAGACCCGGACAAAGCCCCCTTTTCCGCGCTGTTTCTGGTAGCGGCGCCGTTTTTCAGGATCTTCGCAGATCTGTTTCCAGGCGGCGACCGGATCGCTTCCCTTGGCCTTGGCCTCCCGCCACATCTCGATCAGGGTCGACCGTACCAAAGGGTGTTTGAGGCGGACCGGGCTATAGGTGTACCAGGAAAAGGTCGCCCCTCGGGGGCAACCCCTCGGCTCATGGTTCGGAAAGTCCGGACCCACGGCCGGATAATCGGTGCGCTGGGTTTCCCACACGATGATCCCGTCCTTGACGTAGACATCCCAGGAGCAGGAGCCCGTGCAGTTGACCCCGTGAGTGGACCGGACCTTCTTGTCGTACTGCCAGCGGCGTCGGTAGTAGTCCTCCCAGCTTCGCTGGCCGCAGCGGATTTCGGTCCAATCCGAAGAGAGCCGCTCTTCTTTGCATCCGTAGGCCTCTTTTTTTGGCCTAAAAAAGCGAAACTTTGCAAGAATATCCCTGGCCGACATCGATTCCCCTCCTTTTCCAGTCGGGATTGGTTGAAAGGCCCGGAACAAATCGAAATTTCAGGCAGCGTAGAAGTCCGGCAAGAGCGATGAGGCGGCGCATCGAAAACGCTGCGTGGAAAGTTTCCGGCGGACCGGCAGCCCGGGGCGGGCATGCGTTGTGGCCCTCTTTATTATGCGCCAGCATAGGCCTTTAAAATTTCAAAGTCCTTGACCTAGGTCAATACCGTCTCTACCCTATTTCACCGGCGGCGCCGTTGTGGTGGAATTTCCGGAAATCCGCATTATGTTACCCAGGCATTGCCTGGTTTACGATGCCGGACAAACAACGCCCGTGCTTGCGGACGCAGCCGCCTCTCTTTTACGGAAAGCGTGACGATGACCGACAAGCGAATGAAAATTTTATCTGCTTTTTTCTGTGTCTTGCCGCTGCTGATCGTTCTGACGGCACCGGCGTTTGCCGGCGTTGAACACGACCTTGCCGTGCGCCTCGATCCGGAAAGACACCTGCTTTCCGGCATCGATGAGATTATGCTGACAGGGACTGCCGCAGCCGGGCCGGTATTTTTTCTGGCCCCCCAGGCCGAGATCCGGCGTGTGGCCGTGGACGGAAGGCCGGCCGATTACCGGTTCGAACGAGGCCGGGTCAGGGTCGAAGCACGGGCGCCGAGCCCCGGGGGGCGGGTTCGGCTCCGGATCGAATACGCGGCCGTGTTCGACGATCCGGTGCCCGAAGCGCCGGCCAACACCGACAACCCCGGATACGGGGTCACCGGGATCGTGGGCGGCAAGGGGACGTTTTTGCTGGCCGGCGCCGGCTGGTACCCGGCTTTTCCCCAGGGCGCTTCACGGGTTTCCATCACCGTGGACGCACCCGAGGGCGTCGTGGGGATCACCGCAGGCCGGTCCAAGGGCCGCAAAACCGAACACGGCCGCACCCTTTCCTCCTGGGAGGTAAAACGGCCGGCGGACCGCCTTTCGCTGACCGCCGGACGCTACGTGGTGACCGAAACCGAAGCCGGCGGCATCCAGGTGGCCACCTACCTTACACCCGAGACCCAGCCGCTTTCCGACCGCTACATCGCAGGCGTAAAACGGTATCTGGCCATGTACACCGATCTTTTCGGCCCCTACCCGTTTGAAAAGTTTGCCGTAGTGGAAAACTTCTTTCCCACCGGATACGGGTTTCCGTCCTACACCCTCATGGGCGGTACGGTGCTCCGGCTGCCGTTTATCATCGACACCAGCCTCGGTCACGAGATCGCCCACTGCTGGTGGGGAAACGGGGTCGGGGTCGACCATTCCTCCGGCAACTGGAGCGAGGGGCTGACCACTTACGTGGCCGACTACCTGTACAAGGAACGCGAGTCGGCCCAGGCCGCCGAAGAAACCCGGCGCCAGTGGCTTCGCAACTATGCCGCCCTGGTGGATGAGCAAAGCGACTTTCCCCTGTCCGAATTCGTCAGCCGAAAAGACCGGGTGACCAAGGTGGTCGGATACGACAAATCGGCCATGGTGTTTCACATGCTCCGGCAGATTTTGGGCGAAGAGGTCTTCTGGGGCGCCCTGCGCGATGTTTTCGCAGACAAACTGTTTCAAAGGATCTCCTGGGAGGATTTTCGAATCGCCTTCGAGCAGCGCGCCGGACACGGCCCCTGCTGCACCCTGGAAAATTTCTTCGCCCAGTGGGTATACCGGGCCGGGGCTCCCGAGCTGGCCCTGGAAGGCGTTGTCCGGAAGCAGACCGAAGGCGGCTGGCAGGTATCGGGCGCCGTGGTCCAGCGCCAAAACCGCCCCTTCGATCTTCCGGCGACCCTGGCCGTGAAAACCGGCCCGGGTACGTTGAACCAGGTCGTCTCCCTGCACGGAGAAAAGACCGCTTTTGTTCTGCAAACGGCCAGCCGGCCGAGCGAGGTTGTCCTTGATCCGGACGCCGACGTGTTCCGGCGCTTGTTTGCCGAGGAAATCCCGGCCTCGATCAACGCGGTCAAGGGGGCGGGTTCGGTGTCGGTGGTCGTTTCTGCGGCCGCCGGAAAAGCCGGAACCCAGATCGCGCAGATGCTGGTCCGGTCCCTGGGTCTTTCCCGTGCGAGGATCGTTCCCGAGGCCGATTTCCAGCCGGAAGTTTCAAAAGGCGGCAGCGTGGTTTACATCGGATTTCCCGAAGATTCCTCGCTTCTTCCCGACACCCGAGGGTCGGTGGCCCTGTTTTCCGACCGGTTTTCGGCGGCGGGACGGGTTTTTTCCGAAGGGACCGACACCTTTTTCGGCGTGTTCGAAAACCCGCATACCCCGGGGGCTGTGGTGGGGCTCCTGTATCCGGTGCATCCGCAGTTCGGGCCGCTGGTGGCCCGTAAGGCGACCCATTACGGCAAATACAGCTATCTGGCGTTTTCAGCCGGGCAAAACGCAGCCAAGGGGATCTGGCCGGTAACGGACTCGCCACTGATCGTGAGATGGGAATAAAATCTCTTCCGCGATTGGATGAATGTTTCGCTTCGCCAAACAAGGATGAAAAACAAGGACGCGAAAATTGAAAAAAGCATGGTTATGGATTTGCGCGGCGGTGGTGTTCGCCGCCGCGGCCGTGGTGACGGTTGCCGGCGAAGACAATCGACTTTTCGACATCGACAAAGAAAAGACGATACCGCTTTCGGAGGCCGTGTCGGAACTGAAACAACGCCGAATCGTCTTGGTCGGAGAGCAGCACGACAGCAAGGATCACCACGAACAGCAGCTTGCCGTCATCCGGACGCTTTATGAGGCCGGGGCCAAGGTCGCCGTCGGCATGGAGATGTTTCGAAGCGACAGCCAGGAAGAACTTGACGATTGGACCGACGGTAAAATGCCCGAAAGTGAGTTTGTTCAGGTCTATTACGAAAACTGGAACTTCGACTGGGGCCTGTATGCGCCGATCCTGCGCTATGCCCGGGACAACCGGCTCCCGTTGGTCGGTCTGAACGTTTCCCGGGCGATCACCAGCCAGGTGGCCCGCAAGGGGTTTTCCTCCCTGACCGATGAACAGCGCGGCAAGCTCGGGGACGTGGCCTGCCGGGTCGATAAAACTTACATGGACTTCATCAAACGGGCTTACGGCGCCCACGCCCACGGAAACCTGAACTTTACCTATTTTTGCGAGGCCCAGCTCGTCTGGGACAATATCATGGCAATCAACGCCCTTGATTTTGTCGAAGCACACCCACAGCACGTGATGGTGATCGTCACCGGCAACGGGCATGCCTGGAAGGGCGGAATTCCCGCCCAGATCACCGCCCGGTCCGATGTGCCGGTGTCCGTGATCCTGCCGGAGATTCCCGGGGTTGTCGAACCGGAGATGGTCGGCACCGGAGATGCGGACTTCCTGTTTTTGAAGTAGAAGCGGCCTTCTTTAGAAAGAATTTTTATTCGCCACAGACCCACACAGACGGACACGGACAAAAGGTGTCGATGATCGGCAGTCGTCGGCCGGGTGGGCCTGTGTACGATCGGGGAGTGTATGAATTTTTGCATGAAATGCGGCAAAGAGCTGGTGCTCGCCGTGCCGGACGGAGACGACCGCAGCCGTCACATCTGCCGGGCCTGCGGCACGGTCCACTACAGCAATCCGAAAATGGTGGTCGGCACGATCCCGGTCCATGAAGACCGGATTCTGATCTGCCGTCGCGCCATCGAACCCCGATACGGTTTGTGGACCCTGCCGGCCGGGTTCATGGAAAATGAAGAGACCGTCGAGGACGGGGCCAAAAGAGAGACCTTGGAAGAGGCCGGCGCGGAGCTCAACGGACTTTCTCCCTTTGCCATGTTCAGCCTGCCCTTTGTCAGCCAGGTCTACCTGATGTTCCGGGCCCGGCTTTTCACCCCCCATTTTGCCGCCGGCCACGAGAGCCTCGAGGTGAAGCTGGTCTCCGAGCCCGATATCCCCTGGGACGAAATCGCCTTTCCGGTGATCGAAGAGACGCTTCGCCTTTTTTTGGCCGACCGTAAAAACGGCGCGTTCGGCTTCCACTCCGGCACCATCCATCGACGAATTTGACGCCGAGGCTTCCGAATGCCGACATCCCGATTTCGACCCGCCGCCCTGATCGCCTCGGCCTGCGCCGTGTTCTGGCCGGGTTCGTTCATTTTCGCACTGCCCGGAGTGCTTCGTCAGCACTTTCAAGAATCCATGGGCGCCGACGGCGCCCAGGTAGGCGGGTCGGTGTTTTTTATCCTCATCGGCGCCACCTGCTTCATGTACCTGTGCGGTCGGTGGCAGGAAACCCACGGGCCGGGGCGGCTGGCGGCCGTCGGGGCGTTGATGTGCGGCGGAAGTGTTCTCTGGCTGAGCCGGGCCGAGGACATGTTCGCAGTCAACGTCTGGGGGCTTGTCATGGGGGCGTCGTCTGCTTTTGTCTACCTTCCGGGGCTGACGGTGGTCCAGCGCTGGTATCCGGAAAGACGGGGCCTCGTCGCCGGGTTTCTCAACATGGTCTTTGGCATGTCGGCGGCGGTCATGTCCCCGGTTTTTTCTTTTCTTCTGCTCGGATGGGGCTTTCGGACGCTGACCCTGACAGCGGGCTTGGCCGCGCTGGTCGTCGGTCTGGCCGCATCGTTTCTGATCCGGTTTCCGAAGGCCGCCTCTTTGGGACCGACGCCTTCCTCTTCTTTAGAATCGACCGATTTTTCGGTAAACGATGCCCTGAAAACCCGCCGCTTTTGGTTTCTCTGGCTGACCTGGGTCTTTGCCGGGGCCGCCGGCGTCAGCATGCTGGTGCTGGCCACCGGCTTTGGCATGGCCCGCGGTCTGAGCCTGGCCCAGGCCGCCGTGATTCTCACCGCCTTCAACATCACCAACGGCGGCGGGAGGCTGATCAGCGGCCACTACTCGGACAAAATC
>CBFCZJ010000152.1:0-8395 GCA_965602445.1 uncultured Desulfobacterales bacterium
TGTTTTGATCCCGCTGCCGGCACCGCCCGCCGGACAGGTTTTCGGCCGAATTCCGGATCGTCCGATCCGGCGGTCGATGCGCTCCGGGGAAACAATCCCAGCGCTTTTGCTGTCGATGAACCCCTTTACGGCACCATAGCTTCGAAAACTAAAGCACGAAATCCGAACCGGTTCGACCCGTTTTTCCGTCTTCATTGTTCCGCCGACGACACCGGGGTTTTCCCATGCGCCCTTCCCGCCGTTTGATGCGCAAACATTTCCTGCTGTCGGCCCTGTCAACCCTTGCGGTGCTGGGCATCGTCGGATTTTTCGCCTTTTCCGGCCGGCTGAAGGGACCGGAGCATCTCTTATATGACCTGCACTTTCACTGGCGGGGACCGATTTCCACCAGCGGGCAAATCGTGCTGGTGATGATGGACGATCCAAGCGCCGATGCGCTGGAAAAGGGTCGAAACCGATGGTCCCGGCGCCATTTGGCAGAGGCCCTGGATCAGCTCTGCCGCGCCGGTGCAGCAGTGGTGGGCATCGATCTGGTGCTGGCCCACCCGGATTCCGACCCGTCTACCGACCGACTGCTGGCTGCCGCCGTATCGGCTTGCGGCAATGTGGTGCTGCCCAGGGTGTCTGCCTCGCCATCCGGCGAAATTCTTCCACTTCCCGAATTTTCCGATGCGATGGTCGGAGACGGCTTTATCGATCTGCCCCTGGATCGGGACGACGTTCTTCGGCGCATTCGCTTTTTGACGGCCAAGCCGATCGGCGACCAGGGCCTGGCCCTGATTCCGTCCTTTTCTCTCGAGCTGGTCCGGGTTTGGAAAAACCTCGAATTTTCATTCGATTTTTCCCATCCGAACCACCTGCTCATGGGCGAAGACGGCGAAGACCGGCTCGCCCTTCCCTACCCTGAACTCATGATCGATTTTTCCGGGGACTACAGCGCGTTTCGGCAAATCTCCTTTTCAGACGCCGTGGCCGGCCGTTTCGATGACAAGACCGTGGACGGCCGCATCGTTCTGATCGGCAGCGTC
Source organism: uncultured Desulfobacterales bacterium (assembly GCA_965602445.1). Lineage (GTDB taxonomy): Bacteria > Desulfobacterota > Desulfobacteria > Desulfobacterales > CAFBRK01 > JAIPEL01. The sequence continues at coordinate 1,029 of CBFCZJ010000152.1, forward strand.
CGGGCCCTTGAAAAGGATTTTTTGACGACTCCCTTTACTCGGTTCCGCAACGTTCTCCATGGCTATGACAAGCGCTTCGGCGCCCTTGTGGAAGACTTCGCCGCCCAAAAGGAGCCCGGCGTGGCATGCCACGCACACGCCGTGGAAACCATGCTGCGGGGATCTTATATTCGGAAGATTTCTTCGCATTGGACGCTGGGCCTTTTTCTTCTGGCCGGCCTGGCCGGGGTGTTGTTCTTCGTTCCGGGGGTTTCGCTTCGCTGGGCGGTGGTCGTTTTCATCGGCGTTGAACTGTCGCTGCTCGCAACGGCCCATTTGATGTTCCAATCGGCAAGGCTTTGGCTGCCGATCGTTCCTGCGGCAACGGTGTTCATGGGCCAGTTCGTTGCAGGGGCCGTCCTTCAGAAGGTCTATGAGCAGCGAAAAAACGCCGTGGTGACCAACCTGTTCGGCAAATATGTGTCGCCCGCCGTCGTGGCCGACATCCTGGAGCAGGACCTGGATGACGCCATGGCCGGACAACGGCGGGAGGTGTCGATTCTCTTTTCCGATCTTCGAGGCTTCACCACCTTGTCCGAACGGCTCGGCGCGCGCCGCACCGGCCGTCTGCTCAACGCCTATTTCGACGCCATGCTGCCGCTGGTCTTCGCACACGAGGGCACCCTGGATAAGCTGATGGGAGATGCGGTGATGGCATTTTACGGCGCCCCGGCGGAAGTGGCCGAGCACCCGGTGCGCGCGGCGGAAACGGCGCTGGCCATGCTGGAGGCATTGGAGGTGCTCAAAAAAAGGGGCGAGCCGGATACAGAAGCACTGGAGATCGGCATCGGCTTGAACACCGGCGAAGTCACCGTGGGCAACCTGGGCAGCGCCGACTTCATGGATTATACGATCATCGGAGACGCCGTGAACCTGGCCTCCCGCCTGGAGGGACTGAACAAAACCTATCACACGAAGGTGATCGTCAGCCAGGATACCGCAGAGCGGCTCGACGACCGGTTTGCCTTGCGGGAGCTGGATCGGGTTCGGGTCAAGGGAAAGACCGGGGCGGTGACCATCTACGAATTGGCCGGCTATCGGCAGCGTGTTTCCGACGCGCGGATTTCAGCCCTGAACACATTTGAAGCGGGCCTGGCCGCCTTCCGGCAGCGGCGGTGGGACCACGCCGAGTCCTTGTTTTCAGAGGTTCTCGACCAGATCGCCGACGACGGGCCGAGTCTTTGCTACCTCGACCGGATCGAAGCGCTTCGAAAACACCCACCGGCGCAGGACTGGGACGGGGTAGCGGTCTTTATCGAGAAATAGTCCCATGCTCTTCTTCAGCCAAACCGTCATCATTGTTTGGCTGCCCAAGTCGGCATTTGGCACTCTGAAATATTCTGAGCATCTCCTACCTTAGAGATCGACTCTGGATTCTGTAAGTTCAGAAAATTTTTAAAAAACAACATGTTCGCTTAAAATACGCACACCAGGTATAATGTGAAAGACTTTACATATCTGCAGGTGCTTTTGTTGTCTGCGTCAAGTAATGCTTCGCCGCACCTAAAAAGTGAAGCATTATAAGTGCTGGAATAATGTAGATTCCCAGGATCACATGGATCAATTCAGCAAGATCATGAACAGATGATAGGCTTTGAAGCGGCAATTTGATGGTAAACCAGCCAAATACGTTCATTCCTTCCCCTTCGGTAAAAATATATAGGGGTCCAGTGAATACCTGTATGGTCAAGAAAATGAGTAATAATCGATGTACTAAAAATGCAGCCCATTTCTCAAATTTGGATTGCCCTAAATTGTCGGGAAATCCCTCATAAAGTCGATAGGCAACACGCCATAAAACAAAAAAGAAAACAAAAAAGCCCAGCCCGATATGAACACGCAAAACATAATCTTCAATACCGTAATTTGGAGCTTGGGAAGCTACTGCACCTAAAACGAGCATCACAATAACAAACAACGCTGTAACCCAATGATTGATAATAGAAATACCCGAGTACGAAACAGGTGTTCTCATCGTTCTCCTTTGGGAGTTTATGATTTTTTGAAATTCTGAGCCTTTATAAATCTGGATCCCGGCTCTCCGCTTCGCTCCGGCCGGGATGACGGATTGGGAATAAGAACCTTGAGCGATTTCTGTGACATCGCAAAAGGCCTTGCACTGCAGCTCAGCTACTTTCCGTCAGCGCCTTTAGCATCCGGCGCGATCATATTCCCCTTCTCGGCTTTGCGGATAATCTCCGTGACCATCTGCTGCGCCTCTTCCGCGCTAAGCGCGTCTTCGAAACTCGGCATGGCCAACCCGAAGAATTTTCCATTCAAGATCGTTTCGACCATTTTCTGGTCCGTTGTGCTTCGTTGCCAATTCCGGTCTGAAAAGTCCTGGCCTTTCAGTTTCTTACCTTCCGCGCTGACGGCTGAGCCGTCCGGCCCGTGGCACTCAGCACAATTTTGCTGATAGAACATCCGTAGATCCTTTGCAGCAGCGTCTTGCGCCAAGCCAAGTGCAATGAAAAAGGTAAAAAGCAGCACGACCGGTATCGCTGCGCGCCTGACTCGCATAAACCTCCAGCGCAATTCAATACCTTTCGTTTCTTGCTGTGTAATGGTGCATGTCTCAATCGGCCGTCCCATCTTCGTACCTCCTTTTCATGATATATTCTCGCTTCCTGAACATGCAGCAGGGAAAAAATCTGCTTCCGAAACGATAGAGACCGCATATTCCTTGCCCTCGTGCTCGGTCTCAAAATTTGGGGCTCATACCATCGGACGAAGTCGGTATTCCTTAGAAAAGCCGACAGGACTCGCAGGCGCTGATCTGCCGCAGATCCCCTGTTTTCCTGAAATAAAAACCCGCCGTGAGGCGGGAGTATCGAAGGTCCCGGGGCCTTTACTCATCAGGCAAGGCCCCGGGAGATATGCGGCATAAAATAGAATTACGTCTCTTCCACGGTAATGGCGCCGGCCTCACAGACCTCGACACAGCTTTCGCATCCAAGACATTCTTCGGCGTTGACCGGGACGGACTTTCCATCCTGCATTTCGAACACTTCCACAGGGCAGACATCGACGCACTCTTCGCAGCCTTCGCACTTTTCCTCATCAACAATCGGATTGAACGCCATTTTATACAGCCTCCTTTCTACGGTAAACATTCGCTCCCGGGGGACCCTGTCCCCTGGCGATTTCCATTCCGCGCAAGTCCTTATACCAATTGAAAAACCGAGTCAAGCCTTCTTGAGAGGATTCGCTCTTTTTCCGGAGAATAACAACATCCACATTATTATCAGAACGTTATATTGATCTACGCATCCTCTGCAGCCTTGGCGCCTCGGCGGTAAAACCATCGTCGCCATAACGACGCCCGCCCGCACTAAGAAAAAGAACGCGCTTGGCCCTGTGATCCCCTCCGAACCGTTTACGGCATTTCGACCAGAGCCAACAGCGTTCCCTCTTCCGGTCGACCCGCTGTTGCTTCCCGCTCCGCCGTCTTGAGAAAGCGGGTAAACAGCCGGGCCGGGCTCATGTCGGAAATGAAAAAAAGCGCTGTTTTCGGGCACTCAGATTGGGGCACATCCGGAATTGAGCGGCCGGCGGCCAGCGCTTCGGCAGCGCCGTCGATGCTGCCGCCGGCGTCGACCGCGGCAGACCTTACGGTTTCCGGATCGGGGACTGCTTCCAGCACCGCCTCGAGAACCGCTCTGCTGGGGGTGACAAACATGTTTGCCGCCGTCTCGGCGGATCCGGACGCCAAATAGAGGCGGCACCAAGCCCGAATTCGCTCCTCGGTCATGAAGCGTCCGGAATCGAAGGCGGCTGCGGGGGCATCAAGGCCCTTGACGCCGGGCGGTCGCCGGCCTTCATGCAGCTCGGTGAACATGGCGCTTTCCAGCCCCTGGAGATTTTCCAGATCCTGCTCGATCTCCCGGCTCTGGCGGTCGTATTCCTGTGCCATGAGCAAAAAGAGCCGGGCACGGATCAGCCGCTGGTCGGGACCGGCAACCTCGCCGGCACCTGAACGGCCCCGCCGAATTTCGGAGCGGATCCGGGCCACATGGGAATCGTCGAAAAAGGGGATTTCTCCTTCCAGAATTCGCGCCAGGGAAATGTCCGTTCCCCGATGAGCGTCCGCCCAGCTGCGATATTCCCGCAGAAACCGATCCAGGCGGTCATCGTCTCCTCGAAGCGGGGCCACGACCTCGATGCGGCCGGCCGCCTGCCATTTCAACAGCTCGGGGGCGATTTTCCCTTCGGAGGGCGCCAACACAACCGGTCGAACCGAAAAAGCCTCCAGCGCCGAAAGCTGCGCGGGAGAAATCCAGGAAAAGGGGAAAAGGACTGCATTCAAGGGGGGCTCCTTTGGTTTGTCGATAATGAGGCCATAGGCCCGAGAGGAAAAGTAAAGTGCCTAGAGTGACTAGAGTGCCTAGAATGCCTAGAGTTATGGTGTCGCTTCGCTCCATTTTTTTGATCATGGGGCGGGGAGTGAAGAAAATGATCTCGTCATTTACGCCATCAATGCTTTTCCGGGGCTGACATTAGCCCGAACTGATAAAAAAATAGGATACCTATACTCTAGGCACTCTAGGCACTTTAGGCACTCTACGTAATTCATTCAGATCCTGCCCGCCGGTCCCGAACCACGACGCCAAGCGCCTGCAGCCGGTCCCGGATCCGGTCGGCCCGTTTCCAGTCTCCATGAGTTCTTGCCTCGTCGCGCTCGGCCATCATTTTTCGCACCGCATCGTCGTCGTAGGCGCCGGTAAAGTCGCAGACGTTCAGCACGGCGTCGATCTCCCGAAACGCTTCCAGGATTTTTTGCGCTCCCGCCGGATCGAGATGTTCTTCCAGTAAAAGTCGGTTGACCTTTCGCACGATTCGAAACACCGCCGCCATGGCCGCCGAGGCGTTCAGATCGTCGTCCAGGGCGTCGGTAAAACCCTGCTTCAGGTCGTAGAGCAGCTGGTCGATATCTTCGTAAGGCCGGCCGCCCCGCACGTTTTGAAGGGAGTGAATGCAGGCGTCGAGGCGTTGAAGAGAGCGGCGGGCATCGTCGAGGCGGTCCGTGGAAAACCGCAGCGGCTTTCGATAATGCGCGGTCAACAGCCAGAAACGAACCTCCCGACCGGAGTAGCCCTGCTCGGCCAGTTCCGTCAGGGGCGGCCCGCCGGGTTCGCCGTCGACCTCGATCCGGTCACAGTGCATCCAATATCGGGCCAGCGGCTTTCCGGTGGCGGCAAGGGAAATGGCGATTTCGTTTTCATGGTGGGGGAAAATATGCTGGCGGCCGCCGGTATGGATGTCGAAGCTTTCCCCCAAATACTTCATGGCCATGGCAGCGCACTGAATATGCCAGGAGGGGCGGACGCTTCCCCAATCGGTTTTGGCGTAGATCCCCCGCTTCAACTCAGCCAGGGTGCAGCGCTTGAACAGGGTGAAATCCCGCGGATTGTCTTTTTCGTATTCGTCCAGGTTGACGGTGGCGCCAATTTTGATCTTCTCCAGGTCGACTCCGGAAAGCTTCCCGTATTCAGGGATTCGGGAAATATCAAAATACAGGGAGCGGAGCTTTTCATAGCCGGCGCCCTGCTTTTCGACCCGCTGGGCCAAGGAGATCATGTCGTCTACATGTCCACTGGCCCGGGGGGTTTCATCGGCGGGTCGGATCCGCAGGTAGTTTAGATCTTCGATGATCTGGTCGACATGCAGATTCGTAAATTCGGCCAATTCCATCCCGGCCCGCCGGGAGCCTTCGATGGTCCTGTCGTCCAGGTCGGTGATGTTCATCACGTGAAAAACCTGATGGCCGCGAAACTCGAGGTGCCGGCAGAGAAGATCGGCAAAAATGAACCGGCGGCAGTCGGCGATGCGCATTGGCTCGTAGGCCGTCGGCCCGCACGTATAGACCGAAGCCCTGCCGCTTCGAAGGGGACGGAACGCTTCTTTCGTGCGGGTCAGCGTGTTGAAGACATGAAGCGAGATCTCCTCTGCGACGGTGAACAGCGAGGTGCTCAAGTAGCGCTCCCCCCCGTCCGGGCAGATGACCACGATCACCCCTTTTTCCATGGCCTCGGCTTCCCGTAAGGCCACGGCCAAGGCCGCGCCGCTGCTCATTCCCAGGAAAAGGCCTTCGTGGCGGGCCAGTCTTCGTGTCACTTCAAACGCCTCTTCGTCTTCGACGTTCACTTTCCGGTCGAGGCGCTTTTTGTCGAAAATCTCCGGGCAGTAAGACTCTTTGAGGTTTTTGAGCCCCTGGAGTTTGTGGCCGAGATACGGCTCGACACCGATGATCGCTACGGCGGGGTTGTATTCCTTGAGCCGCCTGGACAGCCCCATGAGCGTGCCGGTGGTGCCCATGGTGGCCACCACCGCCGTCACCCGACCTTCGGTCTGCTCCCAAATCTCCGGGGCGGTTCCGTAGTAGTGGGCCTCCCAATTGGCATCGGTGTTGTATTGATCCGCCATGAAATAGGAATCCGGGCTTTCCCGGACGAGCCGATAGACTTCTTCGATGGCCCCGTCGGTGCCCAGATGGCCGGGCGTAAGAAGAATCTCCGCCCCCCGGGCTTTGAGGATCTTTTTTCGCTCGATGCTGACCGACTCGGACATCGCCAGCAGCAGCCGGTAGCCTTTCACCGAACAAACCAGGGCAAGACCGATCCCGGTGTTTCCGCTGGTGGCTTCGATGACGGTCTTGTCGGCGGTGAGAAGGCCGCTTCGCTCTCCTGCCTCGATCATGGCCAGTGCGGCCCGGTCCTTGATGGATCCGCCGGGATTGCAATATTCCAATTTGGCCAGAATCTGCACCCGGGGATTCGGATTGAGGCGGCGAATCTCAACAAGAGGGGTGTTGCCGATGGCTTCGAGAATCGAGGAATATGTCGACCGCCGCTCTGAATACATGGTCCCCTCAAAGTGCGAATACTATAGAGTCAAAATAGACAGTCTCGTAAAAAGTCCGAATTTCCCTTTTTCGTCATTCCCGCCCCGCATCAAGTGCGGGATAAACTCCAGCGGGAATCCAGTAATTTCAAAAACCTCTGGATGCCGGATCAAGTCCGGCATGACGATTCGGGACTTTTTACGATTTCATCAAAATAAAGTTCCGATAATGCGGGTTGACGGTTGGTTGAACGTATCGATTCAGTTCTATAAGCCGAAGCCCAAGGGCTCTAATTGCTTTCTATTTTACATGGCCGACAACCAGGCGGAGGCGATTGAATGAAAGAATCACCGCCGCTTCAATTCTTCGGAAATAACGGAAATCACCGCGGCCCGGACCTGTTCTTCTGCTGCGGCGGCATCGATGACCCTGTAGCGGTCCGGCTCCCGGCGGGCCAATTCCAGATAGCCGTTGCGGACCCGCTCAT
>CBFCZJ010000153.1:0-8374 GCA_965602445.1 uncultured Desulfobacterales bacterium
TAGAAAGTGAATCGGATGCCTGCTGGAATTCCTTGTCACTTGCAATTGTCTACAGCAATGAGCAAAATACAAAAAGAACGCCCTGTCTTGATTGTTTTTCTTTTTTGACCGATTACGATAGGCAGGCCCATGGTGTGGCAAATTCTCGGGGAGAGTCGGATGGGAAAACACGGACAGCCGGTGCTGCGCCATACCCCTAGCGATGCGCGCAGGCCGGCACTGAGTCGCCGGAGGAGAAACGAGCCATGATCAAACGGATACTCGTCGGCTTAGGGGGCACACCGTTCACGAAGGTGGCTACCCAACGTGCAACGGAGCTGGCCAACCTTCATCAGGCGCAGACGACTGGGGTTACCGTTGTGGATACCAGCAAGCTGGACAAAGTCGGCCCCGTGCCTGCCGGCGCCGGTGCCTACGCCCAGCGCATCCGGGAAAAAAAGCGGGAGGTCACCCAGGAGGCGACGGAACAGGCGGTCGAGGCCTTCAAGAAGCAATGTGGAGATCACCAGGTGGTCTGCCGCCGCATTGAATATGAAAAGAAGGACCCCTTTGCCGCCATGATCTCCGAAGCCCGCTACCACGACCTGACGATCTTCGGTCTGCGCAGCATCTTCGACTATGGGTTTACCACCGATCCGAACAAGGCCATCATCAAGCTCGTGACCCATGGGGTCCGCCCCATCCTGGCGGTGGCGGAGACCTACCGGCCCGTTAAAAAAGCGCTGATCGCCTACAGCGGCTCGATGGAATCGGCCAAAGCGATGCGCCACTTCCTTCACCTGAACCCGTGGCCCGGTGCTGCGCTTCACATCGTCCATTTCAAGGAAAACGCGGAAAGAGAGCCCTTTTTGCTCAATGACGCCGCCGATTTCTGCCAGGCCCACGGGTTTACGGTGCAGACCGACCTGGTGGAAGGCTATGCCCGCCAGGGCCTGCTCGACTTCGCCCGTCAGACCGACTCGGACCTGATCGTTATGGGAAACAGCGTGCAAACGGCGCTGCTCAGACGCTTTCTGGGCGACACGGTTCTGGAAACCATCAAAAACGCAGACCGGCCCCTGTTTTTGTCCCAGTGAGCGAGGAAATGGCGAACCCGCACGGCAGCCACCACCACGGCGGCGCGAGCAAAACCGGCCTGTTCTCAACGGCCCTGCCGCTGCTGCTTTTTGCCGGACTGTGCACCGCTTGGCCGGCGGTGGTGCGCGGGGAGGTGTTTCAGGTTCAATGGCCCTGGATGCCGAGCATCGACCTGTATCTGCGGTTTCGCCTCGACGGGCTGAGCCTGCTCTTTGGCCTGATCGTCACCGGGGCCGGTGTTTTCGTGTCCCTCTATTCCTCCAGTTACATGGCTGGCCACCCCCACACCAACCGCTTTTTTTTCTTCCTTCACGCCTTTATGATCTCCATGCTGGGGGTCGTCACGGCCGACAATCTCCTGCTGCTGTTCGTTTTCTGGGAAGGCACCACCGTGTTTTCCTACCTGCTGATCGGGTTTGAAAACGAATCGGAAACCGCCCGGGACAACGCACGCCAGGCCATCCTGGTCACCGGCGCAGGCGGATTGGCCCTGCTGGTGGGAATTTTTCTGCTCAAGGCGGCCGGCGGATCTTTCACCCTCAGCCAATGGGTCGACGCCGGCGATCAGATCCGCGGCCACGGCCTGTACCCATTTATTTTTCTGTCCGTGCTCCTGGGCGCGACGACCAAATCCGCCCAGTTCCCGTTTCACTTTTGGCTGCCCAATGCCATGAGTGCGCCTACGCCCATCAGTGCCTTTCTGCATGCCGCCACCATGGTAAAAGCCGGCATCTACCTGCTGATGCGGTTTCACCCGCTGCTGGGCGGCACCCCGCTCTGGATGGGCACCCTGGTGGTGATCGGCGGAGTCACGGCCCTGTGGGGTGCGGTGCAGGCCCTTGCCCCCTGCGATCTGAAACGGGTCCTTGCCTACACGACCATCATGGCGCTAGGGGTGCTGACCATGTTTCTCGGCGGACAGGCCACGGCGTCGCTGACCGCCGCCGCCACATTTTTGCTGGTCCACGCCCTGTACAAGGCGTCTTTGTTTCTGGCTGTGGGCAGCATCGACCACCAGACAGGGACCCGAGAACTCGATCGGTTGGGCGGCCTGTGGCGGCAGATGCCGCTGACCGCGCTGGCCGTGGCCGCGGCCGCCATGTCCATGGCCGGCTTTCCGCTGTTTTTCGGGTTCATCGGCAAGGAAATCATGTACAAGGGCGCCCTGACCGAAGACATGTTCCCCGCATTTGCCACCACGGCCGCCGTGCTGTCCAATGCCCTGATGACCGCCGTGTCCGGCATTATCTTTCTCGGCCCATTTTTCGGCAGGCGACCGAAGGAATTGGGGCAGGTCTCCGAGGCGCCTTTGACCATGAGGCTGGGCCCGGCCGTCATGGGGATTTTAGGAATCGTGTTCGGCATCATTCCCTGGTGGGTGTCGGCCAACCTGATCGAACCGGCGGTGCGGGCCTTCAACCCGGCAACGGAACAAATTCGCCTCTCCCTGTATCACGGCATCAACGCCCCGCTGTTTCTGAGCATCGCCACACTGACCCTCGGCGGATTGATCTACTTTTTCCGGCGCGTTGCCCGAAAGGTGACAGCCGCAGCGATGGATCGGCTGCCGGTCACCACCGAACGGCTTTACCAGGGCTCCCTCGACCTGTTTCTGAAGACCGCAGTCGGGGTGACCCGCCGTCTGCAAAACGGATCGCTGCACGCCTACATGTCGCTGATTTTTATCGTCACGATCGCCGCCGTGGCTTGGCCCTGGATCGGGGACGCCCTTTCCGCCCTCCGCATTCCGGACATGGGGGGGGCCGTTGCAGCCGTCGGCCTGAGCGGACTGATTGCCGCCGCTACGGCGGTGGTGGTTACGGCAAAAAACCGACTGGCCGCGATCGGCGGGCTGGGCGGCGTGGGCGCCGGGATCGCCCTGACATTTTTGCTGTTCGGGGCGCCCGACATCGCCCTGACCCAGCTGCTGGTGGAGACGCTCACCGTGATCATCGTCTCGTTGGTGCTGCTGAGACTGCCGCCGCTCGAGGAGGCCAAAAAACGGCCGGCGCCGCGCCGGGCACTGGATGCCGCCCTTTCACTGGCTGCGGGGCTGCTGATCGCCTCTTTGCTCATGGGGGTCACTCAACACCCGCTGGACCGCTCCCTGACCGAATTTTTCGAAAACAACAGCTATGCGGCGGCCCATGGCCGCAACATCGTCAATGTCATCCTGGTGGATTTCAGAAGCCTGGACACCCTGGGCGAAATCACCGTGGTGGTGCTGGCCTCCCTGGGAGGAGTGGCCTTGATCCGCAATTTTGCAAGGCAGACAGAAGAAAGCGACCAGATCCAGTCGGTCATTTTAAAGACGACTGCCCTCCTGATGGTCGGGGTGATCATCGTCTTTGCCGCGTACCTGCTTCTGCGAGGCCACCACGAACCCGGCGGCGGTTTTGCCGGCGCCCTGGTGGCGGCCACGGCATTTGCCCTGTTCGGCATCGCAGAGGGGCCGGACAAGGTGCGCCGCGCCGTTCGCGTGCGGCCAGCGGTGATCGCCATGGCCGGGCTGGCCATGGCAGGGGCAGCGGGACTCCCCGGCCTGCTTGCCGCAAGCCCCTTTCTGACCGGAGTCTGGTGGAACATCACTTCGGACATCGCGGTGGGCACACCGATCCTCTTTGACATCGGCGTGTTTTTGGCCGTTTTCGGGGCCATTTTGGCCGTCCTGCTGGCATTGGAGGAAACCTAAAGATGGAAGCGCTGCTTGCCTGCCTGGTCGGTCTGCTGTTTGCCGCCGGCATCTACCTGATGCTGTCGGGCGTGCTGGTCCGGTTCGTTTTCGGTCTCTCGCTGATCAGCAATGCCGTCAATCTGCTGATTTTTACCGCAGGACGACTGGAAAACCTCCATCCGCCGTTGATTGCCGAGGGCCAGACCACCCTGAGCGTTCCAGCGTCCAATGCCCTGCCCCAGGCCCTGATCCTGACCGCCATCGTCATCGGATTTGCCATGGTCACCTTCTTGCTGGTCCTGCTCAATGGCGCCTATCTGCGAACCGGAACCCAGGATACCGACGACCCGCCCTTTTTGGATGAAACCGGTGACGGAAGTTTGCATGCGGCTTCCGCCGCCCGAAGCGGTGAAAGCGATCCGTCATGAAGATATTGCCGGTGATGCCGATCCTCCTTCCCATGGCCGTGGCGATCCTCTCGGTGCTTTTGCGGGGAGACGAAAAACGGGCGCATAGGCTGGCAATGGCCGGCGCCGTCGTGCACCTGATGGCCGCCGTCCTGCTCATGGGGGCTGTTTTGCGCCAGGGGGTCGTGGCCGTGTGGATCGGCAACTGGCCGGCTCCCTTCGGCATCTGCCTGGCGGTCGACTACCTGAGCGCCGTAATGGTGGTCATCACGGCCGTGATTCATACCGCCGTCACCGTCTACGCCCGCAGGGATATCGATGACCGTCAAGTGGGCCTCGGGTTTTATTCCTTCATGCAGCTCTTGGCCGCCGCCCTCTGCGGCGCGTTTCTCACCGGGGACCTGTTCAACCTGTATGTCTGGTTCGAGGTCATGCTGATGGCCTCCTTCGGACTGCTGGTCATGGGCCGCGGTCCGGGCCTCCTGCCCGGCGCAGTCAAATATGTCACCATCAACCTGATCGCCACCCTGTTTTTCCTCACCGCCATCGGATTGATCTACGGCCTGACCGGCACCCTGAACATGGCCGACCTGCATGCCAAAGCCGCCGGGGTGCAAAACACCGACCTGCTCACCGCCGCCGCCATGCTGCTGATGGCCGCCTTCGGCATCAAGGCGGCCCTGTTCCCCCTCTTTTTCTGGCTGCCGGCAGCCTATCCGACCCTGCCGGTCTCCGTGTCGGCTTTTTTTGCCGGCATGCTGACCAAGGTCGGCGTGTATGCCATCATCCGGATGTTTACGCTGGTCTTCACCCATGACACGGGCGTCACCCACACCGCCCTGCTGGTCGTCGCCGCCTTGACCATGCTCTTCGGGGTTGTGGGCGCCGCCGCCCAGATGGAGATGCGCCGCATCCTGTCGTTTCACATCATCAGCCAGGTCGGCTACATGGTGCTGGGCCTTGCGATGTTCACCCCGCTCGCCCTGGCCGGCGCCATCGTCTATCTCGTGCATCACATCATCGTCAAAGCCAACCTTTTTCTGGTCAGCGGACTCGTCCGGCAGGCCGGCGGCAGCTTTCACTTGAAACATGTCGGCGGTCTGTACAAGTCCCACGGTCTGGTCGCGGTCGGTTTCATCATCCCGGCCTTTGCTCTGGCCGGATTTCCGCCGCTTTCCGGCTTCTGGGCCAAACTGCTGATCATCAAGGCCGGAATCGACAGCCAGTATTACACCCTGGCGGTCCTGGCGGCCCTGGTCGGGCTGCTTACCGTCTTTTCCATGATCAAGATCTGGTCCGAGGTCTTCTGGAAGCCGGCGCCTGCCGAAGGCTCCCGGCCCCCTGGTCGGTCCCGGCTGTCGGCATGGATGTTGGGGCCGGTGCTGGCGCTGGCAATGATCACCGTGCTGCTGGGTATTTTCATGGAGCCGGTCATCCGGTTTTCGGTCATTGCCGCCGAGCAGCTGCTGGACCCCGGGCCGTATGTCAGCGCAGTGCTGGGAGGCGCCGGATGAGCCTTTTCATTCTCAACGCCGTCTTTGCCATCATGTTTACCGCCCTTCTGGGCAGCGGCAGCATCGGCATCTTTCTGCTGGGTTTTGTGTTGGGCTATGCCGCCCTGTGGCTGTCCAAACCCCTCTACCCGGACACCCGGTATTTCGCCAAGCTCCCCAAAACCATCCAACTGGCCGGATATTTTCTCAGGGAACTGCTGGTGTCCAATCTTCGCGTCCTGTGGGACGTGATCACCCCCGGACATATCAACCGGCCCGGCATCATCGGTGTGCCGCTGTCGGCCAGCACGAATCTGGAAATATTTATCCTGGCGAACCTGATATCCCTTACCCCCGGCACCCTGAGCGTTGACCTGTCCGAAGACCGAAAAACCTTGTATGTCCACGTCATGTTTCTCGACGATGTGGAAGCCGCCCGGGCCGACATCAAAAACGGCCTGGAACGGCGCGTATTGGAGGTGACGCGGAAATGACACCGGAGGCCGCCTTTTTGTCGGTTTGCGAACGGATCTCGGTAGTCCTCTTGGTGGCGGCCCTGGCGCTGGTGCTCTGGCGACTGGCAAAAGGCCCCACGGCAGCCGACCGGGTCATCGCCATGGACCTGATGTCGGTCCTCGTGGTGGCGTTTCTGGTGGCGGCTTCGATTATCGCCCCCGAGATCAGCTATCTGGATGTGGCCATCGCCTATGCCTGTATCGCGTTTCTGGGCGCCGTCGCCTTGGCCCGCTTCATTTCCAGGGCCACGCGCGGGCAATCCGACCGATGCAAAGGGGAGGTTTCCGATGAGTGATGTTCTTACCGGCATATTGATGCTCATCGGCAGCATCTTCTGCCTGGTGGCCGCCTTGGGTATCGTACGATTGCCCGACGCCCTGACCCGCATGCACGCCGCCACCAAAGCCGGCACCCTCGGCGCCGGCCTGCTGCTCCTGGCCGAGGCGGTGTTCTACCGCCAGTTGGGCGTCTCGCTGAGGGCCGCCACGGTCATCGCCCTGCTGCTGCTCACCGCACCCGTGGCCGCCCACCTGGTCGGCCGGAGTTCCTATCGCAGCGGCGTCAGGCTGTCGGACCGCACCTGGATCGACGAGCTCGAAGATCACTGCAAGTAGAGCGCCGGATTTTTCCTCCGGCCTTTCTCAAAGTCCAGGGGGGAGTATATCCCTAAACAAGCCGTAACCACTGAAACGGAACGGAATTCTGACAATCCCTATAATGATGACTCGAGACGAAACCGACGCTCATGCCCGGTACCGGTCGCTTCTTCAGAAAGCCGTCCGCCGGGGAAACGACGCCCTGGTGGTCACCACCTGCGCCTTTCTGGAAAGCCTCGGCCCCCGAGAAAAAAACTGGGTCCGAGAGCGGGCGGCGGTCATCACCTTCGAAGAATGCTGGCCCCTGGGCCACACCCTGGTGTTCAACAAGCGCTTTCACAGCAAGGTGGCCGCGCTGGTGCGCACCGCCCGGTCGGCAAAGGCAAAAGACGCCAGTGGTCTCGGCTTTCTGGCGTACCGGCTGGCCGAAGGCAATCGAAGCGTTCTCGACGGGTCCGCCCAAGACCGCGACCTTCGAATCGTGGCAGAAGCCGTGGATCGGCCCGAGGATTTCTGGAAATGGGTGAGGGCGGAAAAGAAAACCGAAACCGCCGCCGCTTTGCTCGACCGGGCCTATCATTTTCGAAACGCCGGCCTGCCCCGGGATCGGTCCATCATACGGGCGGCCGCTTACCTGGCCCTCCAGGGCGATCCGCCGATGCCGGCGCCGGCCGACTGCCGGGACAAAAGCTTTCCCTACTGGGTGGCCCTGGACACGCATACGCCGGAGGGAAAAAGGGTGCTGCGCGACATCGCCCGGGACCTGCACATCCAGTTGCCCCAGTTGGAATGGGTCAGCTTTTATTTTGAAGGGGGAGCCACCAACGACGTCCGTCCTTCTTTCTGGTGGGATCGCTACTGCCGCTGGCGCTTTGAAAAGGAATCGCTGCCGAAAGAAGAGGCGCATCTCTTATGGCAACCGGTTCGCCAGCAGGTCATCGATGCCCTCTCTGAAGACAGCCGCCGGCTTCATCGGGACATCTACCAGTGGAAAATGGACCACCTGGACCGCATCGGCTATCTCAGCCAACAGGTCGAGCTGTTCCTGGAGCATTTCGAGAAGATGACCCCCGACCAGCTGAAGATGTTCGGAGAGGAAGAAGATAAAAGTGCCTAGAGTGCCTAAAGTTAGAAGTTCTCGGTCTTTCAACTCTAGGCACTCTAGTCACTCTATGAACTCTAGGCACTCTACCCACTTTGCAGGGGACACCCTAACCACCCTATAGAAAAGGCTTCAACGCCCGTTCCACCCCCACCGCCTCCCGGACCTGCCCCTGTTCGATCATGATCTGCTCGGTTTGGCGCCAAGCCGCTTCGTCGATGCTCCCGATGGGCGCGCCGTCTTTCGGCACGACAAGTCGGCGGGTGACCGCCACCTGCTCGGACAGGATGCTTTCCGGCGTCTCCCTGTCGAACCGGCGAAGCGTCCTGATCGTTTCTGCGGAATTTTTCGGATCCATGGCCTCCGACCATCCCTTGAGAAGCGCCCGGACGAAGCGGCGGACGAGATCTGGAGATCCGTCCGCCGTCTTTTCTGCAGTGACCACCGAGTTGGCCACGAATCGAACGCCGTAGTCGGCCGGGTTGAAAAAGGCCGTTTTTTCTCCGGCC